>CAMHDC010000055.1 GCA_946183765.1 uncultured Clostridia bacterium
GGCTTAGGAGCGAACCCTCCTGTTGGCGAGTGTGGGGGCAAAGACCAGGTCAGCCATACACCGGCATCAAACAGAAATACCAAAAGGGGAAAGTACAATGTTCGAAGACAAAGTTTTGATCTGCAGGGATTGCGGCCGTGAGTTCACCTTCACCGCCGGTGAGCAGGAATTCTACGCCGAGAAGGGCTTCCAGAACGAGCCCGTCCGCTGCAGGGAGTGCAGGAACAACCGCAAGAACGCTTCTCGCAGCGAGAACCGCGAGATGCATGACGCCGTTTGCGCAGAGTGCGGCGCGCCCACCAAGGTGCCCTTCCTGCCCCGGAACGACAAGCCCATCTACTGCTCCGCCTGCTACGCCAAGCATCGCGCCCAGAGATAAGCGAAAGTCAGAAAAAGGACCATCCCCAGGGATGGTCCTTTTTTTGTGCTCGTTTTCAGTGAAGGGCACCGTCGCCGTGATGATAGACCGGATCGGTCGGCTTGGGCACCAGCTTGGAGTAGCCCCAAACCAGGGCGTCTGCCCAGGTCCGTTGGCCCCCCACGGAATGCCAGTTGACGTGCTCGCCCATGAACACCATGCCTGCGGAGTTGCCGCCGTCCAGGTTATAAGCCACCTGAGCGCCCTGATCGACGAAGATCTGAGCGAACTCCTCCAGGGTGTAGCCGTAGGCCCGGTTCACATCCCGGCCGTCGGACACGATGACGACGAAATGACCCGGTTCCACCATGCCCACGCCGCAGCGGGGGTTCTCCCTAGCCACCCGGTGCTTGCCCGCATCCGGATTCACCTTGCCGTTCTCCACCAGGATGGGGCCGAAGCTGAAGGCCGAGAGCACGCCGCTGTCCAGTAGATCCAGGCCCGAGACCTCCCGGGGATGATACACGTGCATGGCAAGATCGTCTCCGATGACCATGGTGGCGTCCCCGTACTTCTCGGAATAGAGGATGCCGTTGCGGATCAGGATGCCCTTCCAGGACAGGTCCGCGTTGTTCACGTTGTCGCCGGTGACGGCCAGCACCGCCCGATAGTTCCGGGCCATGCGCCAGGGCGGGTCCACGGGCTGGGCCTCCGGATGGCGGCTGGACACCACGGCGCGGAAGCTGTTCACGCCCCGCATGCGCACGTGGGCGACATACTTCCAGTAGGGATGGTTCTGCCGCTCGACGGTGATCTCCCGATCGATGATGACGGAAAGAATGTCCGAGCGATACTCCCAGTGGCCGTTGTCGTAGTCCTGGATCACCACCTCCGCCGGGTCTTCCGGCTGCCGGAAATACTGATCGTTGGGATCGGGCGTGGGGGTAGGGGTCGGCGTGGCCGTGGGCACAGGGGTATCGGTGGGCGCCGGGGTGTCCGTCGGCGCCGGAGTGGGCGTATCGGTGGGCGCCGGGGTGTCCGTCGGCGCCGGAGTGTCCGTCGGAACCGGTGAAGGTTCCGCGGTAGGTGCGGCTTGGGCTGCCTGAGCCGATTTTGTTTCGTCGGCTTTGGGCACCAGCGAATAGCCCACATAGGCCAGCAGGCCCGCCATGACCAGCAACAGCAGGGCAAGGGACCGGTGCTTCTTCACCAGGCACAGGGCCACGATCACGAAGACGCCGCTGGCGGCGTAGAGGGCGACGGTCCCCCAGCCCATGCCCAGGAACCCGGCGGAAGGAACATCCACCGCCGCCGGCGCTGAAGGCTCCGCCGTGGGCTCAGCGGTGGGAACGGCCGTCGGCGCGGGGGTCTGGATGGACGCCGCCACCGGCATGGCCGGCGTGGCCGTGGGCACAGCGGTGGGCTCCGGCGTAGGCGTGGGCTCCGGCGTGGCGGTGGGGATGGGCGTGGGCGCCTGATAGGCGATCATGGTCCCCAGATCGATGTGCTCAAAGAGATCGTTCTTCGCCTCGTCCTCTCCCACCGTGGTGTAGATCAGATTGAACCGGGGGCTTTCCGGGATCACGGTCCCGTAGGAAGCTTCCGACAGATACTGAGCGTACCCCTCCCGGGCTACGTCCACCGCCGTGCGGCCGTCATAGACGGCCAAAGGCGCGGCCCCGTTCAGCACCGTCTCTCCCTTTTGGGACACCTGATACAGCTTCTGCAGGGGCAGGGGGTCCTTGGCGGGCCGCCGGGCCACCACGTCCTGCACCAGCTTGCCCGTATATACGGAACGGGCGGCGGTGGAATCGTCCTCGGGATCGCAGGTCACCACCACCTTGGGCGCATAGGTCAGCATAAGGCTGGCCAGTTCGTATCTCAGCTCCGGTTCCTTCCAATAGGAAGGGAGCCGATCGATGCGATAGGTCAAATGGTCCTCCCGCTGCAGGAACAGGGGGATCACGTCAAGACCCATGGCATCCAAAGCGGCAAAGATCTCCTGGACCTGGTTGCCGTCGTCCCGGCCTACGTAAACCACGGCGGTCCGGATGCCGTGTTCCCCCGCGTACAGGGGCAGGAGCCCTCCCAGCATGTCCAGCTCGTCGCTGGCGCCGGACAGGATCAGCATCAGGTCCACCGGCTCCTTCTTGGGCTGGTTGACGGGCTCATGGCCCGGGGCATATACCCGCGCCTCGCAAAGGCTGATCATGGGGTAGCCGCCGGGCGGGCACTGGATCTGCACCCGGGAAGCCCCCGCCGTCGGCAGGAACATGCGGTAGGAGAGTTTGGAATAATTCTTCTCTGACAGGAGCTTTCCCTCGCTGTCGAACAGGCGGATGTGGGCGAAGCACTCGGCGCTGTACCATTGCTTCTCGTTGAACCACTGGAGCAGCACGCCGTCGGCCGCCCCCGTCCAGTCGATGGTCAGGCTTTGACCGGGCATCAGCGTGAACCGGGTGCGATAGTCGCCGTCATGCAGATAGGCAGCGGCCGCCTCCCGCCCCGCAGGCACGGTGGCCACATAGTCCAGCTCCCCTAACCCGTCCGCAGCGGCCGCAGCAGGCAGCGCCACGCCCAGGATCAGAGTCAGCAGCAGGATGAAGATGATCGTTCGTTTTGCCATATAGGTGCGTTCCTTATCTTTTCCTGGCTCGGACGGTGCGGATGAGTATGAAGCCCAGGGCGATGCCCAGCAGCAGCATGACGGCGCCGGCCAACGCCTGGCTCATGCCGAAGCTTTCCGGAGCCGGGACCGCCGTGGGGGCGAGCGTCTCAACGGGCGTCGCCGTGGGCGTGTCCGTGGGTACCGGCGTCGCCGTGGGTGTGGGCGTGGGCGTGGGGGTCGGGGTAGGCGTGGGGGTGGGGGTAGGCGTGGGCGTAGGTTCCGGCGTGGGGGAAGGCGTGGGCGTGGCGTTCAGGATGACCTCCGCCAGATCGTTGTGCTCGATGTGCTCGAACATGTCGCTGCCCGTGTCCTCGCCCACCGCGGTGTACGCAAGGCCGAAGCGCCGCATATCGGAATATCCGGCGGTATCGTTCTTTGGGCGATAGGCATATCGGTGTTGGGACACGTCCTCCTGATAGGCCTGCCATGCCACCTGGAAGGCGGTCATGCCGCCGTAGGCTTCCAGAGGCGCGTTCGTATCCAGCATGATCCGGCCGTCCTGTGCCAGATGCTGGTACAGCTTCTTTACCTCCCAGGTGCCGTATTCCGCTGCGGATTCGGGATCGAATTCCGGGTCTTTGGCCAGCTCCACGGCTTCGAAGGCAGCCCTGGCGCCGACGATATGCTGCCAGTGGCCGTACTCTCCTTTCACCGGATCCTGGGTCACCACCACCAGGGGCTTCACCTGCCGGTACAGCCGGGCGATGGCCGCCGCCACGTCCGACTGCTTGTAATACTTATCCTTGATCCACTGAGCTTCGGTGGTATACACGTCCTTGAATCCCAGGAAGAAGGGCATATTGGTCACCCCTGCCGCCCAGACGCTGTTGATGGCCTCGTGGACCCGGCCCCAGCTGGGGCTGGTCAAATAGGCGAAGGCGCCCGTATAGCCCTGTTCCGCCCCGTAGATGGGGTAGACGCCGCCCAGGAAGATCCATTCATCGTCGGGATGGGTGCCGATGATCAGAAAGTCCGTCCGCTCCACGGAGGGCTCCATGATGGGGTACTTGTCCGGGAGACGGCCCGGGCCCAGGATGCTCATCTCGCAGATGCTGAACACGCTCCGGGCGACCACGTCTACGGAACAGCAGCCTTCCTCCAGATACACCGGTCCGCCCAGCCGTTCTAACAGCACCTCAGCGGAGAGCAGGAGCTGGCCCGCCCGGTCGTACTGTCTGAGCTCGAAGATCGCGTCCCGGATGGTGAGGGGGAACGGGGAATCCTCCCAACCTTCCCGGCCCATGCCCAGGCGGAAATAAAGGATGTTCATGGGGATATCGCCGGTGCGGGACCGAACGCGCAGCACGTCATCGGGATGCAGGATGGCGTGGGTTTGCAGATTTCCGTCGTGGGCATAGAGAGCGATGATCGCTTTGTTGCTGGGCTCAAAAAGAAACGCCTTGGTGATGTTCGCCGCCTCCGGTTCCGGCTCCTCACCCTCCGCTTGCACGGGAACGATGCACAACAACAGCAGCATCGACAGGCAAAGGATCCAGGGAATCAGACGTCTTTTCTTCATGGAGCGCATTTTCCTCCTATTATCGTTCTTATGAGTATAGCTTTTTTTCTCTGTCGAATCAAGTGCATATTGACATTTTCATGGGGATGACTCAAAATAGAATGGTATGGATACTGACAAGGAAAACTATATCGAATCCGCGCCGGAGCCCGCTGCCGAGGCCCTGCCTCAGGCCCCGGCGGAGCCTGCCGTGCCCATAGAGTCGCCCGCTGCGCCGGAGAAAGCGGAACCTGCCGTGCGCATTGAGACGCCCGCCGCGCCGGAGAAAAAGGACAGAAAAACGCGCCCCGTTCTGCTGATCGTATTGCTCGTTTTGCTGCTGCTGGTTACGGCGGCCGGCGGCTATGTTTTTTTACGGTTGGACCGGCTGGAACAGATACGCCAAGCGGCGGACGATCGCAAAGCACAAGGGGACTATCCGCTGGCCATGGGCTACTATATCCAGCTATTGGCTGACGATCCCATCAGCTTCACTCCCTTCACGAACGCCTATGTTTCCGCCGGCGCCGACGGTGTGATTGTCTGCGCGGACGCTCTTTTGGAAACCAGCGAAGGCGCACACTTTCTGGCGCGCAGTCAGATACTGGATTTTGCGCTGTCCTGTGCCACCCATCCCGCCGTGCCCGCCTCTTTTGACAAGGACCTGGAGCGCCGCTCCCTGGTCTGCGAGGCCATTCTGGCCCAGGAGGACGGGGATCTTGAAAAAGCGTTGGCGCTGCTGAATCAGGCGGATCTGCGCCGGGAGCTGTCCTATCCCATCGAATCCGTTTTGGATCGGGAAGCCACGCTGGCCGCCGCCCTGCAGGCGCGGGAGGAGGGCCGGTACGAGGACGCCATTCAGCTTTTGACCCGGTCCATCCTGGAGCCGGAGCTGGTGGCGGAGATCCAGCAGCAGATCGTCGAGGAGCAGGATGCCCAGCTCATGGCCCAGGCCCGCGCCGCCATGGCAAACCTGGACCCGACCGCCGCCATCCTGACCTTGCGGGGCCTCTCCCGGACGGAGGACCAGATCGCTCTCGAGGCGGAGTTCACCGAGACCTGGAAGAAGACCCTCGCGCAGCTTCACGAAACGTATAAGGACCGGCTTTTCGCCGGGGCCTGGTACAGCTTGGCGCTGGGGGACAAGCCCCTGCTGACCGGCGATAAACGGTACGACGGCCTGGCCGACGCCCTGTCGACGGAAGGCAAAACCGTGGCGGGGATGTTCTCCCTGCTCCGGCTTAAGGACGGCCGCGTCACCCTCCTGGGGGACACCCTGGGGGCAGAGGCCGCGGCCAAGGAGATCACCGACGCCAGGGACGCCGCCCTGGGCCTGAACCACGGCCTGATCCTCCATGAGGACGGCACCGTGACCAACCTGGGCGCCCGGCAGTACGGCCGGGGGGCCGTGGCGGAGTGGACCGGCATTGTCCAGGTTGCCGCCGGCGGCTTCCACAGCCTGGGCCTCAGGGCGGACGGTACAGTGACGGCCGCAGGGCTTGATTTGGACGGTCAATGCAAAGTGGCGGAGTGGACCGATATCGTGGCCGTGGCCGCAGGACTCCGCCATTCCGTGGGCCTGACCCGGGACGGCCGCGTGGTGGCCGTGGGGGACAACAGTTTCGGCCAGTGCGACGTGTCCCAGTGGGAAAACGTGATCGAGATCCGCTGCGGCGGCAACTTCACCCTGGGCCTCACCGCCGACTGGCGGCTGCTGGCCGCCGGGGACAACAGCGTCGGTCAGTGCAACGTGATGAACTGGCAGGAGGTCGTCGCCTTCGACGCGGGCCTGTGGCACACCGTGGGCTTGCTGAGCGACGGCCGCGTGGTGACCACCGGAGCCAGCTCCCTGAACCAGTGCGGTCTGGACGGAGCCGTGCTCTTCGCCTCCGGCCGCCAGCTGGATCGGCCCGCCGCCGCAGCCAAGGCGGAGACCGAGTATCTGTATATGGGGAACACCTTCGACGGGCCCTGGATGTATTGCAGTGCCGAGGGCTGCGTGATCGTAGCCCAGGATGGGGAGTCCGGCAGGATCAAGGCCACCAGGGCCGACCTCATCTGCACTGACGGCCATCCGCCCGAAGGGCTGCTCTCCGGCGGCGACAGACCGGGACGGGTGATCCACGCCGCCATCCTGGCCAAACAGAGCCGGGCGGTTTTCGCCATCACCGGCGACTACTTCACTTTCGGTTACAACGCCGACGGCCTTCAGATCCGCCGGGGCACGGTCTTTAAAGAGGACGTCAACGAGGTAGGCTTCGGCTTCTATCCCGACGGGTCCATGCGGATCATCGATCCCAAGACCACCACCGCTGAAGAGCTGCTGAGCATGGGCGTTCGTGACTCCTGGGTGTTCGGCCCCGTGCTGATCGAAAACGGACAGGCCCGGGACATCAGCTATCATCCCCTGTCCTACAACGACGTGACCATGCGCACCGTGGTGGCGACCCTCTGCCCCTATCACCATATCGGCGCCACCTACAGCTCCTCCACCCTGGCCCAGGTCACGGAGAACCTGCTGGGCTACGGCTGCGAGACCGCCTACAACCTGGACGGCGGCCGCTCCAGCATGATGATCTTCATGGGCAAGGTGGTGAACCGGTCCATGTACATCAACGAGGGCTGGCGGGGCCTTCAGGATATGGTGGGCTTCCTCACCAGCGATCTGGTGCCGAACGCATAAACGTGTTTTTCAGCCCCTGCGGGGGCTTTTTTGATTCGGACTTGACATATGCCTGATTTGGGCATAGAGTAGGGCCACTGTGTAAGAAACGAAGGTAATCGGGATGAATACGCGAAGCGAGCTCGTTGAAGGGCCCATCGTCAAAAAACTGGTGCTCTTCTTTTTGCCCATTGCGGCGGGCACTCTGTTCCAGCAGCTCTATAATGCGGTGGACGCCTTCGTGGTGGGCAAGTTCGTGGGCACCGAAGCCCTGGCCGCCGTGGGCGGCAGCCCGGCCATCTTGAGCAATCTGATCATCGGCTTCTTCGTGGCCCTGACCG
>CAMHDC010000056.1 GCA_946183765.1 uncultured Clostridia bacterium
TGGCGGCATGCTTGCCGGACTCCGTAGCGATGGCCACCAGCTCCGGCCGCTCCTTTTCCAGCATCTCCCGATACTCGGTGTACCGCCGTACACCGCCCAGGCCGAACTTCTCCGCCTTCTCCGCCATGGCCTGGGGCAGCACGTCACACATGGCCACGAAATCCAACCCGTTGTTTTTGGCCGCCTCGATATGGTTCGGACTGATCCGCCCGCATCCGATCAGCGCATACTTCATTTCCTTTTTCCTCCTGAATACAGTATCCGTTCTTCTATCGGCTTTCCTTCGCCGCTTCCAGCACGTCCACGATCTGCTTCGTCAACGTCTCGAAAGCATATCGGTCCACCAGCGCTCCCGCCCCATCGCAGGCGCGAGCGTATTCATCCCGATCCAAGCGCAGCATCTTCTCTACCGCGTCGGCCATGTTCCCGTCGACAAAAGCACAGTCGGAATCCCCCACTACGCTGCGGATGCTCTCGTCGTTGCAGATGATGGGCTTTCGTGCCGCTAAATAATCGAATATCTTGTTCTCGCTGATGCCGTACTTCAGCAAGGCGGAGTTCTCTATCATGACGATCGTGGCGTTGCTTCGACTCAGCACATAGGGCACCTTCCTCTTTTCCACGGTCCCCTTGAACACGATGTTCTCCAGGCCCAGCGCCTTGCATCGCGCTTCCTCCTCCCGTCGGGAGATGCCGTCGCCGAAGAGGATGAACCTGACCCCCGTAACGTTCCGGCGCTGCAGTTCGGCAGCCCCGTCCACGATCCGGTTGATCTGATTGGGCGGTCCCATGGCGCCGGCATAGACGGTCTTAAAAACGTCCGCATCCAGATCCCCGTCCCGGAAAGCCCCCTTCTGCACCTTCTCCTCGTAACCGTCCAGATCGATGCCGTTGTTGACGTAGTGGATCTTGGACAAAGCCACGTCCTTCTCCCATCCCTGATCGAGGATGTACTGTTTGGCATTGCCGAACGTGAAGATCAGTTGATCCGCCTTCCTATAGATCCAGTGTTCGCCCCTGTACAGGAGTTTGGTCAACAGGCTCTTTTCCTTCAGCCCGCTGAACACCACCAGGGACAACGGCCACAGGTCGCGAACTTCACAGACGCACCGTATGCCGAATCGTCTGGCGATCCGAATGCCCGCCACCAGCGTCAGAGGATGGACGGAGGAAGCGTAGATGACGTCGGGCTTTCCGTACTCTTTTGCAACGCCGTCGGCGGCCTTCACGGCGTTCCGATAGAAGTCCACCATGTTCAGGATCCGAGCCTTGCCGTTTCCTGTGTAGGGACGGGAACGCACGAAGATGAAAGGGGTGCCGATCTCTTCCGCCATGTGGACGTGCCACAGATCATCGGTATCGTAGTACAGCGCGCCATCGGAGCCATGGACTGCGTTGCTGCAGAACACCAGGGGCTCATGGCCCATTCGCTTCATGTATTTAGCGATCCAATAGTGCCGCCAAGCCTTGTCACGATAGTATTCCGAAGCATAATGGTTCAGTATCCAAACCTTCATGAACGTTCCCTCTGTTCTGCGGTTTTGCCCTTTACCGCCTTCTGTAGGCCGGGAAAAACCCGGTGTCATTGACCCCCGCCTTGGCGCAGAGGGCGTCGTAGGCCCCCTGGTCCCAGATGCGTTTGCCGATATAGAAGTCGAAATCCGTGTTCTTGGCGAACTTCTTCTTGAACAGGTACAGGGGGTCCTCCGGATCGCTGCTGGTGCCGCCGCCGGTATGGATGTACCGGTATCCGCGGGCCTTGCCCCATTCCATGATGCCGTACATGATGACGTAGTCCGGGGACATATCCAGATACCTGTCCAGGGTGCCGGCCAGATGGCTGTGGATGTACGGCGCCCACACGAAATACAGCTCCGCCGCCACGACCTTGCCCGCCAGGCGGGCGTTCACCAGCACGATATTGTCCCGAAACAGCTCCAGGCACCGGTCGAAGTAATCCTTGCCGAAGTAGTAGAACCGCTCCGCCCGGTTCCGGTCCATGGTCTCGTAGTAGATGGGGAGGAACCCGTCCAGGGACGCCGGCCGTTCGACGATCTCGTACTCGATCCCCTGTGCCTGGGCCCGCCGCACGCTCTTGCGGCAGGACTTGCTGAACTCCGCCATGAAGGGGTCCTCGTAGTCCCCCAGGTTGGTGGCCACCGTGTGCCGGGAATAGATCACGTCGTAGACGTCCCGAAAATCCAGGGCGTTCCCCAGCAGGGGATGGAAGCGAATGAACTCGCTGACGATCCTGTTCTCCCGGCAATAGGCGGCAAAAGCCGTCTCGAACCCCCGGACGAGGGCTTCCCTGTCCCCCGTGCAGGAGAGGATCAGGGGCCCGCCGTAGCCGTAGGGCGTGACCAGATCGTACCAGGTCTTCCCGTCGACCGGGACGTCGATGGGGCGCCGGATGAACTGATGGGCGATCCGGCCCTGCTCCGAAGCGTACTCGAAGGTTTTGGCCTCGCCCGCTTCGATGAGCTCGCATGTTTTTCCGTACCGGGGATCGAAATAGATGTCCGGAATCAAATCCTTCTCCATATCACTCGTTTTTCCGGGCCACGCCCCGGATCTCGTCCAGGCACCCCTCGTCGATCTCCTCGGTGCTGGAAGCCACGTCCTCTTTCCGAACGACCTTCCACAGGGTCATGGCCAGTATCTTCAGATCGCCCCGGAAGGTGATCCGCTCCGTATATTCAACGTCCAGCTCGAGCCGCCTGTCCCAGGAGAGAAAGTTCCTTCCGTTGACCTGGGCAAGGCCCGTGATCCCCGGCCGCACGTCGTGCCGGCGGCGCTCCCGCGCCGTATAGGCGGGCAGATACTGGACCAGCAGGGGCCGGGGGCCGATGAGGGACATGTCCCCTTTGAGTACGTTCCACAGCTCCGGCAGCTCGTCCAGGGAGGTCTCCCGGAGCCGGCGGCCGAAGGGGGTGAGCCGCTCCGAATCGGAAAGCAGCTCGCCCTTCTCATCCCGGGCGTCGGTCATGGTGCGGAACTTGCAGAGGTTGAAGACGCGCTCGTTTCGCCCCGGCCGCCGCTGATGGAAGATGACGGGCGCGCCCAGCTTGATCCGCACCAGCAGGGCGATCACGCCGATCACGGGCGACAGCAGAAGCAGCGCGCAGGCCGCCAAAGCACAGTCCAAGGGCCGTTTTATGTACTTTTCATAGGGGCCGTAGGGCGTGTGGCTCATGGCGCCTCCCTCTCAGCGAAAGCAGCGGTGGATGATCTCGATGATCCTGTCCTGCTGCCCGGGGGTCATCTTGTTGTCCGAAGGCAGGCACAGGCCCCGGCGGAAGACGTCCGCGCCCACGTCGCCGTCGCCCGGTCCCCGGTACAGCCCGCTGCGGGTGACGAAGGGATGGCCCTCGTAGAGGGGCTGCAGGTGCATGGGCTTCCAGATGGGGCGGCCCTCGGCGTTGAAGGCGGCCAGGGCGTCCAATATCTCCGAGGGGCTGCTCTTGCCGGGCACGGAGGTGTAGCTGCATTCCGTGTCGCTGCGGACCTGGGGCGCCATGGCGTCCTCGTCGATGAGCAGGCAGGAGAGCCAGAAATTGGGCCGGGATCTCTCGGGATCGAAGGGGTTCATCCGGACAGGCAGATCCGCCAGGCCCGCTTTGTACCGCTCGTAAATCGCCTTCTTCTGGGCGATGTGCTCCTCGAGATAGGGCAGCTGGCCCCGGACCACGCCGGCGATGATGTTGCTCATGCGGTAGTTGTAGCCGATCTCCCGGTGCTGATACCAGGGGGCGGGCTCCCGGCTCTGGGTGGACCACTTGCGGACCTTCCGGGCGTCCTCCTCTCTGTCGGTGAGGAACATGCCGCCGGTGCTGCCGGTGATGATCTTGTTGCCGTTGAAGGAGATGCAGTTGTAGTCGCCCAGGGTGCCGGTTTCGACCCATTCGCCGTTCAGCTTGTACTGCGCCCCCAGGGACTCCGCCGCGTCCTCCACGATGAGGGCCCCGTGCCGGCGGGCGATGGCCCGGATCTCCTCCATCCGGCCGGGGGTGCCGTAGAGGTGGGCCGCCACGATGAGCTTCACCTCGGGATAGAGGGCGAAGGCTTTTTCCAGGGCTTCGGGGTCCATGTTCCAGGTCCCGGGCTCCGTGTCGATGAACACCGCTTCCCCGTCCTCGTAGGCCACGGGGTTGATGGAGGCGTCGAAGGTCATGTCGGAGCAGAACACCCGGTGGCCCTGGAGCGTGCCCGCGTCGGGCTTGGCCTGGCCGTAGAGCGTCTCCCCCGCCAGCTTGGTGGCCAGGTGCAGGGCCGCCGTGCCGCAGGAGAGGCCCACGGCGTGCTTCACGCCGATGCGGGCCGCCATCTGCCGCTCCACCTCGTTGATGTTCTCCCCGACGGTGGAGACCCAGTTGGTCTCGATGGCCTCGTCCACCCAGCGCCGCTCGTCCCCGTGCATGGTGGGCGAAGACAGCCAGACCTTCTTTGCAAAGGGTTCGATTCCGACAAAGCGCGGATCCTCAAAAAACTTGTTCATGCCATACCTCGTGTAGATCAACTGGATTGGGAGAGAAGCGCCGTCTGTATGTCCGGCCGGCTTATCCGGCTTTCTTCTGTTCTGCGGGGATGGGCTGGGGCGCCGCGGGATGGAAGGTGGGCACCACGGCCATGAGCCTGTCCCGGATATCCTCCCGGTTGGCGTAGGCGTCGTCCATCAGGGCCTGCAGCTCGATGAGGAGCCTGTCGTGATCGAAGGGGATGGGGTTGCCGATGTGGATGAGCTTGTTGTCCGTCTTCCGGAGCCCCTCCTCCGCCATGAGCTTCTCCTCGTAGAGCTTTTCCCCGGGTCGAAGGCCCGTGTACTCGATCTTGATGTCCACGTCCGGCCGGAGCCCCGACTGCTTGATCAGGTTCCGGGCCAGGGTGTCGATCTTCACCGGGCTCCCCATGTCCAGGACGAAGATCTCCCCGCCGTGGGCGTAGGTCCCCGCCAGCATCACCAGGCTCACCGCCTCGGGGATGGTCATGAAGTAGCGGATGATGTCGGGATGGGTCACGGTCACGGGGCCGCCGTTCTCGATCTGCCGCCGGAAGACGGGGATCACGGAGCCGTTGCTGCCCAGCACGTTCCCGAAGCGCACCGCCACGAACTCGGTCTTCGCCTCCCGGAACACCCGGCCCGTGCCGTCCTTGTCGGCGTTCTCATAGCCCACGTGGGTGAAGAGCTGGGGGAGCTCCTCCGCCTTGCCGGCTTTGATCTTGGCGTCGAAGCACTGGATGATCATCTCGCACAGCCGCTTGGTGGCGCCCATGACGTTGGTGGGGTTCACGGCCTTGTCCGTGGAGATGAGCACGAACCGCTCCGCGCCGTGGACCATGGCGGCGTAGGCGGTCTTATAGGTGCCCAGGGCGTTGTTCTTGACGGCCTCGCAGGGGCTGTCCTCCATGAGGGGCACGTGCTTGTGGGCCGCAGCGTGGTAGACGATCTGGGGGCGGTAGGTCTCGAAGACCTGGAACATGCGGCGGCTGTCCCGGACGGAGCCGATGAGGGTCACCAGATTCAGCTCGGGGTACTTGTCCTTCAGCTCCAGCTGGATGTCGTAGGCGTTGTTCTCGTAGATGTCGAAGATGATCAGCATCTCGGGCTCGTGGGCCGCGATCTGGCGGCAGAGCTCGCTGCCGATGGAGCCGCCGCCGCCAGTGACCAGCACCCGCTTGCCGTGGATGAAGGCGAAGACCTCCTCCAGATCCGCCCGCACGGGCTCCCGGCCCAGCAGGTCCTCCACGGACACGTCCTTCAAGGCGCTGACGCTGATCTCGCCCTGGACGAACTGGTACATGCCGGGCAGCTGCTTGAGTTCGCAGTCGGTCTCGTTGCAGATGCTCAGGATGTCCCGCTTCTGTTCCGCCGAGGCGCTGGGGATGGCCAGATAGATCTTGTTGATCCTATACTTTTCCACATTGGCCAGGATGTCCTCCCGGCCGCCCACCACCGGCACGTCCTCCACGTAGCGGCCCTGCTTGTTGGGATCGTCGTCGATGATGCACACCACCCGGTTGCCCTGGGCTCCCTTGGCGTTCAAATCGCGAAGGATCATCTGCCCGGCGTCGCCGGCGCCGATGAGCATGACCCGGCCCTCCGCCCCGCCGGCGGGCTGCCGCTTGCTGCGCTCGTAACGAACGAGCCGGTAGGAGAAGCGGATGCCCACCACCAGCACCGTCTGCAGCAGGACGCCGCCGAAATAGTAGGAGAGGGGCATCCGGCCGAACAGGACCGTGATGCCGATGATATGGGCGACGCCGGTGATCAAACACGCTTCCAGGGCCCGGACCAGCTCGGCGAAGCTGGCGTAAGCCCACAGGCTCCTGTACAGCCGGAAGAACCAGAACACCACCAGGGCGCCGAGGGCGTAGACGGTGATGAACCGGGTATAGGGCAGCCAAAAGGCATCGGGGATCTCCCCGAATTTGAAGTCGAACCGGGCCAGCAGCGCCAGCAGGAAGGCGCCGTGGATGGCGACAAAATCATAGACGGCCATGAGCCCTGACAGGATCTGCCACGGCTCCAGCATCCGCTTTCCCTTCCGGTTCACCATGTCTCTCTCTTCCATATATCCTCTCGATCCGCGAAAATGCGTTCCTCTCCGTATTTTTCCATGCCTCCGGCCCTCAAAGCAGGCAGCTGCTTCAACGGGTCAGGGCATGTTCTGTCGGCTGTCCGGTTTCGGGGCGGCTATGGCCGCGCGCGCGTCCGCGACAGCGTCCTGAATGCGAGCCGTCCGCCCCGATCCCTTCCGATCCGCAGATGGGCATACTCATACGCATACTAATACGATTATAATCCTTTGTATTATATAAAAAAACAGAAGAAAAGTCAACCGGAGGGAAATGGGTCGGCCTGTGCCGAAAAAGCCCCGCGCCCCGGCAAAAACGCGAAAAAAGCACGGCTTTTGCCGTGCTTCGATGGATCTTCCGTTTTCTCCCTATTTCGGCTGCTGATCCGGGCGCTCCTGAACGTACTCCACGGCGCACCAGATGGTGTGGAACATGTTCTCCTCCCCGCCCACGGCCACCTGGACCTGGCGGCGGCCCTTGTTCACCTTCAGCACCCGGCCCTCCATGCCCAGCAGGGGGCCGCTGACGAAGGCGATCTTGGTGCCCACCTTCACCACCTGGGAAACGTCGATGACCCCCGCCTGCATCTCGAGCCACTTCACGAAATCCAGATCCGCCCCCCTGAGCTCCGGGGTCTCGTCCCGGTAGTGGAGGATCTTCAGCACGGCGGAGTAGCGGATGATGCCGGTCCAGTCGGGTTCCTGCTCCTGCTGGAAGAACACGTACCCGGGCAGCAGCCGGCGGCGGGCCTTCTCCAGGCCCCTCTCCCCGGGCTGAAAGTGCACGGCCATGGGCGCCAGGGGCCGGGCCCCTCGCTCCTGCAGCATCCGTATGACGTTCTGTTCCTGTCCCGCCTTGCAGAACAGGCAATACCAGGGCATCCTCTCTCCTTCACTTGCCGTCAGGCATACATCACT
>CAMHDC010000057.1 GCA_946183765.1 uncultured Clostridia bacterium
TCCTGTCCGCGTCCATGACGGAGTTGAGCCGCTGGGCGATGATGATCTTGGTGGTGCTGGGACAGACGTTCCGAAACGCCTCCCGGATGGCCTGGTCCGTGGCGGTGTCCACGGCGCTGGTGGAGTCGTCCATGATGAGGATCTTGGGATTCTTCAGCAGGGCCCGGGCGATGCACAGCCGCTGCTTCTGACCGCCGGACACGTTGACGCCGCCCTGCCCCAGGTCCGTATCATAGCCCTTGGGGAAGGACATGATGAAGTCGTGGGCGCAGGCCGCCTTGCAGGCTTCCTCGATGGCCTCGTCCGTGGCGTCGGGATCGCCCCACCTCAAGTTCTCCCGGATGGTACCGGAGAACAGCACGTTCTTCTGGAGCACCATGCCGATGGCGCCGCGCAGGGCGTCGGTGGAGTATTCCTTCACGTTCACGCCGCCCACCTTCACTTCCCCGGCGGTGGCCTCGTAGAGCCGGGGGATCAGCTGGACCAGGCTGGTCTTGCCGCTGCCGGAGCCGCCGATGACGCCGATGACCTCGCCGCTTCGGATATGCAGGTCGATGTCGGCGAGGGTGGGGTTCTCGTCGGTGCCGGTATAGGAGAAGTCCACGTGATCAAAGTCGATGGAGCCGTCCTTCACCTCGACGGTGCTGGACCGGTTTTCGTCGATGTCCGGCACCTCGTCCAGCACCTCCACCAGACGCTTGGCCGACGCGGAGGACATGATGAGCATCATGAAGTACATGCTGAGCATCATGAGGGAGATCAGAATGGAGCTGATGTAGGAAATGAAGCTGATGAGCTCGCCGGAGGACATCTGCCCCGTGGCCACGTGGCTGCTGCCGATGCCCACCACCGCCAGAATGCAGGCGTACATGGTCAGGGTCATGAGGGGGCCGTTGAGGATCAGGATCTTCTCCGCGCTGAACTGCGCGTCCCGCACGTCCCGGGCGCTCTTCTTGAATTTCTTCGTCTCATAGTCCCCCCGGACGAAGGCCTTCACCACTCGGATGCCGATCAGATTCTCCTGGGTGGAGGCGTTCATGTCGTCGTACCGATGGAGCATGGCGATGAACCGGGGATGGGCCTTGGTGCCGATAAGGACGAGGCACCCGGCCAGGACCGGCAGGGCGCACAGCAGCACCAGCGACAGCCGGCCGGAGATGCGGATGGCCATGAAGGTGGCCAAGATGAGCTGGGCCGGGGAGCGCATGGCCATGCGGATGGTCATCTGGAAGGACTGCTGCACGTTGGTGATGTCGTTGGTCATGCGGGTGATCAGCGACGGGGTGGTGAAGCGGTCCGTGTTCTTGAAGGAGAAATCCTCCACCGCGCCGAAGACGGCGTTCTGCAGGTTCATGGCGAAGCCCGTGGAGGACCGGGCGCCGAAGATGACGCCCAGCATGCCGAGAACCATGGCGCCGACGGTAAGCAGAATCATGACGGCCCCCATGCGGTACACGTAGGCCGTGTCCCCCAGTTCGATGCCGTTGTCGATGAGCAGGGCCATGTATTTGGGGATCAGCACCTCGAAGACCACCTCGCCGATCATGCAGACGATGGTCAGGATGGCCGGATATCTGTACTTCCCCACGAAGCCCAGCAGGCGTTTGATGGTATACTTCATTTCTTCTCCTTCCGTTTGTCCGCTTCCATAAGGGAGCCGAAGACCTGGTTGGGGCTGAGGTCGCGGCCGCCCAGGTTGTCCATCATCTGATCCAGCACCCGGGAGAAGACGGAAAGGTCCGCCGCCTCGATGCCTTCAAAGGTCCGTTCATTCACCCGATCCAGCATGGCCCGCTTGTCCCTCGTCAGCGACGCCCCAGCTTCGGTGACGAACAGCTGGTTCTTCCGCCGGTTCACCGGATCCACCCGCCGCTCCAGCAGGCCCTCCTGCTCGAGGCGCTTACAGCTTGCCGCCACGGAGGCCGCAGAGATATACAGGAAATCGGCGATCTCCCCCTGGGTGCAGCCGGGATGCTCCAGCACGTAGGCCATGAGGGGCACGGGGATCAGCTTCTGTCCCAATCGCTCCCGCTCCCGGTTCAGGGCCGTGCGTCGGAGGACGTGCACCAGGGCCATCTTCTTGGACAGCTCCTCAACTTGCATAATCGTTTCCTTTCTGCATAAAAGTAAATAGTTAACTGTTAAACAGTTAACTATTATAGTCCTACATATCGGTTTGTCAATGGGTATTTTTCTCTATTCCTCCAAAAGGCTGTGCAAAATGCGTTTGCGGTCGGAGAGGAAAAGGCTGGTGATCTGGTAGCTGTCCGTGTCCTCGTAAGCGATGGGATGGACGGGGCCGTCGTCGAAGGAGAGGATGGCTGCGTCGGGGATCCCCAGCAGAATGGGCGAATGGGTGACGAGGAAAAACTGAGCCCCTGCCCGGGCGCAGACGTATATCTCCCGCAAAAGGGTCAGCTGCCGCTGAGGGGAGAGGGCCGCCTCGGGCTCGTCCAGCAGATAGACCCCGCCGGGCCGGAAGTTGTTCTGTGCCGTGGCGAGAAAGCTCTCCCCGTGGGATTTCTTATGGAGATTCTGAGGCACGCCCCCGGGGCCGCGGCTGTACTCGTCCTCCGCCGTGGCCACGTTGTAAAAGCTCTCCGCCCGCAAAAAGTAGCCCCACCGGGCCTTCTTCGGGCCCTTGACCAGGCGCATATGCTGATTTAGCTCGGAGTGGGAATCGAAGGTGGAAAAGGAATAATTCCTGGTGCCGCCCTCGGGATTGAAGCCATAGCTCACGGCCATGGCCTCCAGGAGGGTGGATTTGCCGCTGCCGTTCTCCCCCACGAAGCAGGTGACGGGCTTTTCAAAATCCACCCGCTCCACCCCGGCGACGGCCGGGATGTTCCAGAGGTAGCTGTCCTTCCCTACCCCGTCCCAGTCCATGCAGGCGGCGCGGATAAACAGATCGCTCATGGTTCCAGACGGCCCTTGATCTTCCAAAGCTTGTCCTCGGCGATGAGGACCTTGACCCGGGTGCCGGTCTCCTCGTGGGCTTCCTCCAGGATGTTGCCTGCGGCCCGGAGGGCCTGCATGGCGTCGTACTTCTCATAGGGGATGAACAGCTCCATGAGCCGCTGGCCCTGGTTGAGCTTGTCCTCCGCCTTGGCTAGGAGGTCGTCGAGGCCCTGGCCCGTGAGGGCGCTGATGTGGACGAAATCGCCCCGGTGGGCGGGCAGGGCCCCCTCCTTGTCGACCTTGTTGTAGACGTCGATGCGGGGGGTGTCCCCGGCGCCCAGGGAGGCGAGGACCTCGCTGACCACCTGCATCTGTACCTCGTAGTGAGGACAGCTGCTGTCGATGACGTGGAGGATGAGGTCGGCGTCCCGGACCTCCTCCAAGGTGGATCGAAAGGCTTCGATCAGGTCCGTGGGGAGCTTGTTGATGAAGCCTACGGTGTCGGAAAGGATGCAGGCCGTGCCCTGGGGCAGGATGATCTGCCGGACCACCGGGTCCAGGGTGGCGAAGAGCTTGTCCTCGGCCAGGACCGAGGCGTTGGTCAGGGCGTTGAGCAGCGTGCTCTTGCCCGCGTTGGTGTAGCCCACGAGAGCGATGAGGGGCACGCCGGTCTTTTTCCGGGCGGTGCGCCGAAGGGACCGCTGGCCCTCCACCTCCTTCAGCTCCTCCTTCAATTCGAAGATGCGGCGGCGGATCCGGCGGCGGTCGATCTCCAGCTTCTTTTCGCCGGGGCCTCTGGCGCCCACGCCCGCGCCCTGGCGGGAGAGGGCCAGGCCCGTGCCCAGCAGCCGGGGCAGCCGGTATTGGAGCTGAGCCAGCTCTACCTGCAAGCGCCCCTCCCGGCTGGTGGCCCGGGTGGCGAATATGTCCAGGATCAGCATGGTCCGATCGATGACCGGGGTGCAGAGGATGTCCTCCAGGTTCCGGATCTGAATGGCGGAGAGCTCGTCGTCGAAGATGAACAGGTCCGCCTCCGTGGCGCTGGCCAGCAGCCGCAGTTCGTCCGCCTTGCCGGAGCCGATGTAGGTGGCGCTGTCGACGGAGCGCTTTTTCTGGCTCTCCCGGCGGATCACGTCCACGCCGGCGGTCTTCGCCAGCTCCTCCAATTCGGACAGGGTGTCATAGCCCTCGTTGTTCTCGATGCCCACCAATATGGCTCGCTCCGGCTTCGTTCCGGCCACGTCCACGGCGGGGGCCTTCAGGCGCTGGTCCGCCTCCAATATGGCGTCCAGCAGGCCCCGCTGGGGCAGCCGGTCATAGCGCAGGGGGCCGTACACAAGGGGCTTGCGCTCCTCGTCTACCACCTCGCCCACGAAGGCCGCGTAGAAGCTGGTGGGTCGCCCCTCCTTCACGCCGACGGCGCACATGGCGTCCAGGCGCATGGCGTTGAGGGTGCCCAAATCTACGTCCGAAAGGTACCCGCTGCCGTTGGGATGGGTGTGGATGCAGCGGACGCCGCAGAGCCGGTCCACGTTTCGAACCAGGCGCATTTCGGGCATGGACACGGTCCGATCGTCGCCGACGGACACGTCCTTGATGAGCCCGGCCCGGGAGATGTAGACGCTGATCTCCCGGTTGATCCGGCCCGTGAAAGCGCACAAAGCTTCCAGCAGCTCCCGGGAGGCGAAGGTGCCCGCGGGCTGGTCCATGTCGTAGAGGGTCTTCATTTCGTCCAGCAGCACGTCGCGGATGCCGCTGATATTTCCGTTTATCTTCTGTTCCATGGGGAAAAGTATACCATGGCCGATGGGGATTGTAAACGAAAACCGGTTGTATGTTTCCCGAAACCTGATATAATGGAGGCAGCGATCATAAGGGAGGTTGTATATGAAACAGGATATCCAGGCGTTGATGGCATTTTTGTCCCGATCCGTGTCCCCCTATCACGGGGTGGCGGAGGTGCTGCGCATCCTAGAGGAGGAAGGATTTGAAGATCTGCCCCTCACCGGCGACTGGCAGCTTTCCCCCGGCGGCAAGTACCGGATCGACTGCCGGGGCACCATGGCCGTAGGATTCACCGTGGGCGAAACCTTTGCGCCCCAGGACGGGTTCCGGGTGGCGGCCAACCACATGGACTGGCCCTGCTTCTACATCAAGCCCAACCCGGAGCAGGTGGCGGCGGGGTGTTTGAAGCTGAGTGTGGAGCCCTACGGCGGCCTCATTCACAGCACCTGGATGGATCGGCCATTATCCTGCGCGGGCCTTGTGACCCTCAAGGGCGAGAAGGCCATGGCGCCGGAGCACCGGCTCTTCGACTTCGGCCGGCCCCTGTTCACCATCCCGAATCTCGCCATCCACATGAACCGGGAAGTCAACAAGGGCGTGGCCCTGGACCCCGCCAAGGATCTGCTGCCCCTTGCCGCCACGGTGGAAAAGGAATTCAACAAGGACGGCTTCTTCCTCAAAAAGGTGGCCGAGGCCATGGGCGTGGCTCCGGAGGACATTCTCTCCTTCGATCTGGTGCTCTATAACACCGAGGCGCCCGCCCTGGTGGGATTCGACGGCGAGCTGCTGTCCGCGCCGCGGCTCGACAATCTGACGTCCGCCTTCGCCTGCCTCGCGGGCATCACCGGTCCCCAGCGGAAGACCGGCGTGAACATCGCCGCCTTCTTCGACAACGAGGAGGTGGGCAGCCGCACCAAGACCGGCGCCGACAGCGATACCCTGAACTTCATCACAGAAAAGATCGCCTCCGCCCTGGGCCTCGATCGGGCCGGGTATCTCAACGCCCTCCTCTCCGGGTTCCTCCTGAGCTGCGACGTGGCCCACGCCCTCCATCCCAACAAGATGGAGATGTACGACAACGGGGTCTGCGCCCTCCTGAACAGGGGCGTCACCGTCAAGATGAACTACGCCCAGAAGTACGCCACGGACGCCGTGGGCGTGGGCATCGTGGAGGGCCTCTGCAAGGCGACGGGCATCCCCTTCCAGCAGTTCATGAACAAGGCGGGCAGCGCCGGCGGCGGCACCCTGGGCAAGTTCACGGCCACCAATCTCTCCATGCGGTCCGCGGACATCGGCGTGCCGATCCTGGCGATGCACTCCAGCCGGGAGCTCATGGGCGCTCAGGATCAGCAGACCATGAACAACCTGGTCAGCGCCTTCTTCGCCGAGAATTGAGCATGGACGAGCAGCGGTTCATCGACAACCTGATCCGCCGCGGATATAAGGTCGCCGTCTTCGACACGGGGGCTGAAGCGGCGGCGTATCTGAACGAAGCCATCGACGGACGGACCGTGGGCTTCGGGGATTCCGAGACCATGCTGTCCATGGGCCTTTACGACCTTTTGGCGACCCACAACCAATGCTTCGATCCCATGCACCGACCCGTAGGCGAGACCTTCCGGGAGACCGCCCGCAAAACCCTGCTGACGGACGTCTTTTTGACCTCCCTCAACGCCATGAGCGAGACCGGGGAGCTGGTGAACATCGACGGCACGGGGAACCGGGTGGCCGGATCGCTGTTCGGCCACGAGAAGGTGTACTTCGTGGTGAGCCTCTCGAAGCTCTGCCCCACCCTGGACGACGCCTTATTTCGGGCCCGGAACGTGGCCGCACCGCAGAATTCCGCCCGGCACGGGTTCCAGAACCCCTGCGCCGTGAAGGGCGATCGGTGCTACGACTGCTCCGCCCGTGACCGCATCTGCAACGCTCTGGTCGTCCACTACCGGAAGATGCGGGGCATCAAGATGGAAGTGGTGCTGATCCGGGAACCGCTGGGACTATAGGTATAGCGTGTTTCGTTTGCCGCCGGTTCTCTTCGGAGAGCTATGCTGCAAAGGCAGGCATGAAAAGACCGCTGCTTGACTGCAGCGGTCTTTGTTTTTTGAAGGAGCATCTGCCCCTTATTGATAATACCGGATTGCGGCCTCGAACATGCGGTTATCGTAGTTGCCGGGTACGTTTTTGTAAAGGCCGTCGCCGATGCGCTCGCTGTGGCCCATCTTGCCGAAGACGCGGCCATCCGGAGAGGTGATGCCCTCGATGGCGTACAGGGAGCCGTTGGGGTTGAATTCGATGTCCATGGTCGCGTCGCCGTCCAGATCCACGTACTGGGTGGCGATCTGTCCGTTTTCCGCCAGCTTTCGGATGAGAGCTTCGTCGGCGATGAAGCGGCCCTCCCCGTGGGAGATGGGCACGTTCACCACGTCGCCCACGTTCATGAGGCTGAGCCAGGGGGATTTGTTGGAAGCGATCCGGGTCCTTACGATCCGGGACTGATGCCGATGGATCAGGTTATAGGTGAGGGTGGGACAGTTTTCGTCCGTCTCCATGATCCGGCCAAAGGGCACCAGGCCCAGCTTGATGAGGGCCTGGAAGCCGTTGCAGATGCCGCACATGAGGCCGTCCCGGTGGCTGAGCAGGTCCGTCACCCCGTCCTTGATGCGCTCGTTTCGGAAGAAGGCGGTGATGAACTTGCCGCTGCCGTCGGGCTCGTCGCCGCCGGAGA
>CAMHDC010000058.1 GCA_946183765.1 uncultured Clostridia bacterium
CTGCCGGTTGCGCCAGTCGTCCTTGATCTTCACCCACAGCTGCAGATTCACCTTCACACCCAGGAGCCATTCCATATCCTCCCGGGCCGCGGAACCGATCTTTTTGAGCATGGACCCGCCCCGGCCGATGATGATGCCCTTATGGCTGTCCCGCTCGCAGAGGATGGTGGCGTAGCAGTCCATAAGCTGGCCGTCAGGCCGCAGCTCCATCTTGTCCATGCTCACGCCGATGCCGTGGGGCACCTCGTCCTTGAGGAGCTCCAACGCCTTCTCCCGGATCATCTCGGCGCAGATCAATCGCTCCGGCTGGTCCGTGACCATGTCCGGGGGATAGTACTGGGGCCCTTCGGTGAGGTAACCCAGGAGCAGCGTCTCCAGCTCCCCGAGGCCCGTGCCTTTGAAGGCGGAGATATGATGGATGTTTTCAAAGCCGGCCCGGCGCAGCACTTCCTCCGCTTCGTCGATCTGCAGCTTCGTGGCGATGTCGCACTTGTTGAGCAGCACCAGGACGGGGCACTTCGCCTGCTTCAACCGCTCCATGATCTCGCGGTCCCGTTCCCCCACCCCCTTGCGGGCGTCCACCAAAAAGAGGATGGCCTCCACGTCGGAGAGGGAGTCGGCCGCGGTCTTCTGCATGTACTCCCCCAGCTTGTTCTTGGGGGTGGTCATGCCGGGGGTGTCCAGGAAGATCATCTGGTAGTCGTCCCGGGTGAGGACGCCGGTGATCCGGTTCCGGGTGGTCTGGGCCCGATCCGTGACGATGGAGATCTTCTGGCCCACCAAGGCGTTGATGAGGGTGGATTTGCCCACGTTGGGGCAGCCGATCAGGCTGAAAAAACCGCTTTTGTACGCCATGCCGTCAGACCCCCAGATCCTTTGGCCCGAAGGCGTGAGGGAGCAGAGTCTCGAAGCTGGACACGTCCACCTTGGTCCTGTCCCGGTTGGCGGTGACGATGATGAAATCCTTGTCGCAGAACTCCGCCATCACCTGGCGGCAGACCCCGCAGGGGAAGCCCATCTCCTCCCCCGTGGCGATGACGGCGATGGCCCGAAAGGCCCGATGGCCGTCGTAGACCGCCTTGAAGAAGGCCGTGCGCTCGGCGCAGATCGTGGAGGTGAACCCCGCGTTCTCGATGTTGCAGCCCTGATAGATCTGCCCGTCCGCCGTCAGAAGGGCCGCGCCCACAGCATATTTCGAATAGGGAGCGTAGGCATGGTCCCGGGCCTCCCGGGCCTTGTCCAGCAACAGATCGATCTCCCCTTGCGTCAGTTGATTCATCTCGTTTCACCGATCCTTTCCAAAATGGTCCGCTGGCGGGCGCGCATGATCTGCTCCTCCGCCTCGTTCATATGATCGTATCCCAGGATGTGAAGGGTTCCGTGGACCGCCAGAAAGGCCAGCTCACGGCTCAGGCTGTGGCCGTACTCCTCCGCCTGCTCCACGGCCCGGCTGCGGCAGATCATGATGTCCCCCAGATACCCGTCGGGCGATCCCGGCAGGTCCTCCCCTTCCCGGCTGGGGAAGGTGAGCACGTCCGTGACCCGATCCACGTTCCGAAAATCCCGATTGAGCTGCCGGATGTGGTCGGGGCCCGCCACCAGCACGGTGATGTCCCCCGCCGCGCTCTCCATGGAAAGGGCCGTTTCACAGGCGGTGCGGATGCACTGCTCCTCCTCCGCCGTCAGGGCTTCGTCCTCTGCGTAAACTTCGATCATGCTTCCTCCTTGGGATAGGTGATGCGGTCGTGGAGGATGCCCTGAAAGGTCTGCAGAAAACTTTCCTCCACCCGGCTAAGTTCGTTGATGGTCAAATTGCAGCCCGTCAGCTGCCCGTCCTCCATCTTGCCCCGGATGACCCGATGGACCATGTCCTTCACCTGCTCGGGGCTGGGACCGCCCAGGGAGCGCACCGCCGCCTCGCAGCTGTCCGCCATCATGACGATGGCGCTCTCCTTGGTGCCGGGCTTGGGACCCGGATAGCGGAAGTCCGCCTCCCGCACGTCCTCCCCCGCCTTCTTGGCCTTCACGTAGAAGTAGGCGGTCATGGTGGTGCCGTGATGCTCCCGCACGATGGCGCGCACGGCGGCGGGCACCCGATAGCGCTGCAGGATGGCGTCCCCGTCGGCCACATGGGCGATGATGATCCGTGAGCTCTCCCGGGGCGGCAGCTCGTCGTGGGGATTGACGCCGTTGGCCTGGTTCTCCGCAAAATGCCGGGGAGATTTGAGCTTGCCCACGTCATGGACGGCGGCGGCCGCCTTGGCGAGCAGGGCGTCGGCTCCGATGCTCTGCGCCCCGTTCTCCGCCAGCAGGGCCGCCATCTGACAATGGTGGTAGGTGCCGGGGGCGTTGTTCATGAGCCGCCGCTGCAGGGGATGATCCATGTTGAGCAGCTCGCTGAGCCTGGCCGGAGAGGGCAGATCGAAGAGGATCTCCCAGATGGCCGTGAGGCCCAACGCAAGCACCAGGGCGATGATCGCCCCCACGAAGAACAGGCCGAAAGCCGTGACGCTGATGAGCAGGCCGTCCCCTGCCAGGAGCTTGGGCACCGCGGGAAGGAGACCCCCCGCCGCGCCGCCCACGATGGCCGCCGGGACCATGGCGGTGCGCTTGTCGTCCACCGCCAGGATGCCGATCGCCACCACCGACGCCACCAGAGCTCCGCCTGTGAAAGCGAAGGTCTCCCCCGCCAGGAGTCCCCCGGAGGGCAGCAGCAGCCCCGCCGTCAAAGCTATGGGCGCGGCGGCGCCCAGGGCCGTCCGCTTCTCATGGGTGGCGGCGATCATGAGCGGGGCCAGCAGCACCGGTGCGATGCGGCTTTCAAAGAGGGTGAACGCCCAGCATACGGCCAGATTCAGCATCAGCAGCAGGCACAGCCGCACCATGACCAGAGGCGACAGGGCGGTGTCCCGTTCAAAGAGCAGCAGATACAAACCGTAGGTCAGGTATATGGGCAGCAGATACAGCAAAAAGCTCCCCACGGGGCCGCCGCCCGATCCCGTTTTGAGCATGTCCAGGGCCACCAGATGCAAAATGTCCTTTTGGGAAAGGACCGTCCCTTTACGGAACAGGATCTCTCCCTTCTTTACGGACACCGGCGTCACGTCGTTCGCCGCGGCGGTCCGGGCCTTCTCCGTCTCCACCTCGTCCACCACGGCGGAGGCCACGAAAAACTTATCGATCAGGTTCCCGGCCAGCTCCGTCTTGCTGACGGCGGGCAGACTGGCCTGTTTCAGCTTCTCCTTGGCCCGATAGCGGGCCGTCTCCAGCTCGCTCTCCTTCACGCCGGCCTGCATCCCTATCAGCACGGCGTCCTCCAAGGCGGTCCGCAGAGGGGTGCTGTCGGGCAGGCTCCCGGCGGCATGCAGGCTGCTGCGGGGCAGGAAGGTGTTGAGCAGAGAGTAGGCCATAACGGTGTCCATGGTGTCGGAAAGGCCGTACTCGTTGAGCTTCGACTGCAGCTCCGGCTCCTTCACCAGGGCGTTCCAAGCCGTCTGATTGTACAGATACCCGTTGTATTCCTGGGCCCCCTCCTCCCAGCGAAGGACCATGTCCTTCATAAACAGGTCGTACTGGCCGAACCAGGCGGTCAGCGCCTGCTCCTGGGCGGCGACGATGGTTTCGTCCAGGCGATAGACCGGCTGGACCCGGTCCCGGGCCGCCTGCCGAAGCTCGTCCGTCCGATAGGCGTCGGCGCCGGTAAAGGGATAGGTCACGTCCTCGGCGAGCACGTCCCCCGCCTGCACGTCCAGGCGCACGTCCGGATAGCGCAGGCACAGGAAAAACAGATTCACCAGGCATACCAATAGGAGCAGCGGCAGCCCTGCGGCCCGCCTGAGCCCTCGTTTTATGCTCGCTTTCTGTCCGTCCATAGCTGTCCCCCGCATCCTCCGTCAGGAATTCTGCTTTTCGCTGCGCTCGTAGGCCTGGATGATCCGCTGGACCAGCTCGTGACGCACCACGTCCTTGTGGGTGAGCTGGATGACCTTGATGCCCTCCACATCCCGCAAAATGCCGATGGCGTGGATGAGGCCGCTTTTCTTCTCCCGCGGCAGGTCGATCTGAGTGATGTCGCCGGTGATGATGGCGCGGCTCCCTTCGCCGAGACGGGTCAGAAACATCTTCATCTGCTCGATGGAGCAGTTCTGCGCTTCGTCCAGGATGATGTACGCGTTGTTCAGCGTCCGGCCCCGCATATAGGCCAAAGGCGCCACCTCAATGGCTCCCCGCTCCATAAGGTTCCGATAGGTCTCCAGGCCGAAGAACTCCTGCAGGGCGTCATAGAGGGGCCTGAGATAGGGGTCCACCTTGTTCTGCAGATCGCCCGGCAAAAAGCCCAGCTTCTCCCCCGCCTCCACGGCGGGCCGGGTCAGGATGATCTTGTCCACTTCCTTGTTCTTGAAGGCCAGCACCGCCATGGCCACGGCTAAATACGTCTTGCCCGTGCCTGCGGGGCCCACGCCGAAGACCAGCTCATGCTCCTTCAGCGCCTGGACGTACTTCTTTTGCCCCAGGGTCTTGCACTTGATCTGCTTGCCCCGGGCGGTGAGAGCCACCACGTCGCCCATGATCTCGGAGATCAGATCCGCGTTCCCTTCCCGCGCCAGGTCCACCGCGTAGCGGATGCGGCTCCGGTTGATGGGCTCTCCCTTGCGCTGCATGGACAGAAGCTTTTCGAGAACGGTCTTGCAGAGGGCGGCGTTCTCCGCCTCCCCCTCGATGCCGATCCCGTCCCCGTTCACCGTGATGAGGGTGCCCGTCTCCTGCTCGAAGACGGAGATATTTTCGTCCAGAACGCCGAAGAGCCCTGCGGCGTCCTCCATGCTGTCTAATTCGATCCGTTCCGTTTTGATCTCCATGCGGTGTTTATCATATCTCCTTTGTGTATCCGATGTTTTCCTCCGTGGTCACGTTGCAGACGCCGTACAGCTTTCCGTTCTTTTCCACGGTGTAGCGGTCGATCATGATGATCTTCGCCTTTCGAGGCACCTGCAGCAGGGCCATGCGCTCCGCCTCGAAGAGAGCCGCTTCCTTCCGCTCCGCCGCGCTCAGAGGCCGTTCCCGCTTTACCTTCTCCCGCCAGGTCCCCCGGCATACGCCGAAGGGCCAGGGCGTCAGCAAAAGAGCGTCCTTCTCCGTTTCAAGCTCGGCGTCCTCGAAGGGACAGTCCCGCTCCAGCAGCAACCGGGGCCCTGCATACAGGGCGGCATAGGGGGCGATCTCCCCCGTCTCGGCCCACTCCACCACGGTTTGGGGCGCTTCGGCCCGGGCTGTATAGAGGACGGCCGCCAGCACCTCCCCGTAGGCGTGGGTCGAATAGGTCATGCTCCCGTCCCGGGCGGTGACGTGGCCGGCGATCAACAGCTGGCCCCGCTTCACCCGTTCCCCGGAGCGCACCTGGGCCCGGCCGCCGTAGGCGGTGATTTTAGTGACGATGCCGTCCCGGGTGGACACCACGTCGCAGGGCCGGCTCAGATCCAGCCGTTCCCCTTCCGCCAGGGCCTCCCGGACCCGGACCCGAAGGAAGACGCCGTCCACGTGGAGCTCCAAAAAGGCCAGTTCCTCATACTGGGCCGCGATATAATCCCCCAGGTCGGAGAGGATCAGGGCGCGCACGTCCCGTCCCGGCTGCAGTCCCTGTTCGCTGAGCGCCTGGCGCAGCACCGCTTCGTCCATGCGCCGACAGCCCTGAACGTCCACGAACCAGATCCGATGGGACGCCCACACGGCCGCCAGCAGCGTGCACCCCATGCCGAGAAGCAGCACCCGGCGGCGCCACAGCCCTCTGAGCCGAAAGGGGCCGCCCATCTTCTTCAGGATGCGCACCCGGCAGCGGCAGCGGCGGTTGAGCCCGTGTAGCCTTCGAAAGCCGCGGGCGGGCATGGTGCAGACCAAAGCATGGGGGCTCGCCCGACGCAGGTCCCACAACGGCACGCCCGACGCCTCCAGGAGAGACGCCAATCGCTCGGGATATACTCCTTCAATTTGGATTATAACATACCCGTTGTAAAAAAGCCACTTTTTCTTATTCCCCATAGGCCCACCGCAAAAGCCGTCCCACGATCAGCGCCCGGCTCTCCCCCAGCTCCTTCACCAGCAGTTTTTCGCCGGACACGGCGAGGACGCCGCAGCCCGTCAGCAGCAGCACCTCCCCTTCGCTGCAGCGGCGGATGCCGGACAGGTTCTCCACCAGCATCTGCTCCCGGCCCACCACGGTGATCCGCGGCACGGTCGCGTCCATGTCCTCCGGCAGATCCAGCAGCCGGAGCGTTCGTTTCCACAGGTCTTTCTTCATATTTCAGCATATGCAAATAATGGTACTGTACAACGAAAAGATTATTTGGTATGGTATACGGTATCGAATCAGGAGGAAACGAGTATGGAAATGAATGAAAAGATCGAATATGCTGCCGACGGGGCGGAAGTCACGCCGGTGCCGTCCAAACGGGATATGAAGCGAGCCTTCAGCCGCATGGCCCTGGGGCTGTGCCTGGGATTGCTGGTGAGCCAGCTGGTGCCCGGGGTGCTGCAGGCCGCCGTGCCGGGGTTCGACAACCAGGCCCACGCCTTTTTGGTGGGGGGTCTTTGCACGGGGCTGTTCACCCTGCCCCTGCTGTTGCTGCTCACCCGGCAGCTCTCCACCGGCAACCCGGATAAGCGCCGCCTGAGCATCGGCCGCTTCTTCGCCCTGGTGGCCATCAGCTACGCCTGCATGATCGTGGGAAATCTGGTGGGCATCGGCGTGAACAGCCTCCTCTCCCCCAACTCCGTGAACCTGGTCGGCGAGCTGGCCACGGCCGCCGGGATGTCCGCGGAAACGGTGATCGCCTTCGTGGTGCTGGCGCCGGTGTTCGAGGAGCTGGTGTTCCGCAAGGTGATCGTGGATCGGGTGCTGCCCTTCGGCGAGTGGCCCGCCATTCTCTTTTCCGGCATCACCTTCGGGCTCTTTCACGGGAACCTGACCCAGTTCTTCTATGCGGCGCTGCTGGGCATGGTGCTGGCCTACGTCTACATCCGCACGGGGAACGTGCTCTACACCATCGGCATCCACGCCTGCATCAACTTCCTGGGCGGGGTGCTGCCCCTGCTGGTCCCCGCGGCTTCCTATTTCGTGCTGCTGGTGGTCCTGGCGGGCATCGTGCTGTTCTTCGTGCTCAAGAAAAACATCCATGTGGAGAAGAACGCCGTGCCCGGCGTGGGCGGCGCCATGTTCGGCAACGTAGGCATGATCCTCTTTTTGATCCTCAGCGGCCTGCTGATGGTCCTGGTGGCGGTGGTCATGAACCATCCGGAGCTGACCGGGGGGCTGATGTAACACATACCGCATACAAAAAGGAGCCGAAGATCGGCTCCTTTTTTGATGCTTGGGTGCGGGCT
>CAMHDC010000059.1 GCA_946183765.1 uncultured Clostridia bacterium
ATAACCTCGGCGTAGGTGAAGGCGCCGACGTAACCGACCTTGGCTTCCTCAGCGGTGAACTGGCCGGCGGCGATCATCTCATTGAGCTTCATGCCGGCGACCACGCCCGCCAGGTAACGGCCCTCATAGATGGCCGCGAAGGCGTTGTGGTAGTTGGGCAGGTTCTCGGTGTGAGCCTTGGTGCCGGTGGAGTGGCAGAACTGAACGTTGGGGAACTCCTTGGCGGCCTGGATCATGTAGTCCTCATGACCGAAGCTGTCGGCGAAGACGGCGATGCAGCCGGAGCTGGCCATATCGGCGGCAGTCTCGTAGCAGCTGTTGTCCTCGTTGATGCCGGTCTTCAGGACCATCTCGACACCCAGCTTCTCGCAGGCGGCCTTGGCGGCGTTGATGAAGTTCAGGTCGTAGGTGGACTGCTCGTCATGGAGGCAGATGAAGCCAACCTTGACTTTCTTTGCGGGCTCTTCGGCCGGCTGGCTGCCCTTGCAGCCAACGATGGCGAGAACCATCACCAGACACATCACGATTGCCAAAAAGCGTTTCATTAAGATACTTCCTCCTGTTTATAGGTTTTATTGCAGACCTGTGGTCTTACAATCCGTTGGATCGTTCGTTTCATTGCAGCGAAATATGAATGAAAATACTATCGCACATTAAAACGTTACACATATTTTATCAGAAAAAAAGTAATTTGTACAGCCATGAATTTTAGAATCTCACAAAAAACAGGGCCAAGCGAAATAATAAATGATAACGGATTATTCTTTTTGGAAAACGCACAAAAAGATTTGAAAACAGAAGAGCCATAGGATATACTGGTATCATCTTTAACAGGGAGGCTGTCTATGAACGGAGATTTTACACTGTATACGCCCACCAAAGTGGTTTTTGGCCGGAGGACGGAGGAGAAGACGGGGGAACTGGTCCGCGCCTTCGGCGGCAGCCGGGTACTCATCCATTACGGCGGCAGCAGCGCCGTGCGCTCCGGTCTCATCGACCGGGTGAAGGATTCGCTGGATAAAGCCGGCATTTTCCATGTGGAGCTGGGCGGCGTGGTGCCCAATCCCCAGCTTTCGAAGGTGTATGAAGGAATCGAGCTCGCCAAGGCCAACGGCGTGGACTTTATCCTGGCTGTGGGCGGCGGCTCCGTCATCGACTCGGCCAAGGCTATCGCCTACGCTCTCGCCGAACCCGAATTCGACGTGAAGGACCTCTATGAGCATACCCGCACAGCGAAGGGCTGCTTCCCCATCGGGACCGTGCTGACCATCGCCGCTTCGGGCAGCGAAATGAGCGACAGCAGCGTCATCTCCTACGAGTATAAGAAGCGGGGCTATAACAGCGATCTGTGCCGGCCCAAGTTCGCCATAATGAACCCGGAACTCACCATGACCCTACCTGACTATCAGACCTGCGCGGGCTGCTCCGATATCCTCATGCACACCCTGGAACGGTACTTCACCAACGGCAGCAAACTGGATATCACCGACGCCCTGGCGGAAGGGCTCCTGCGCACGGTCATGCAGTACGCTGCCATTCTTCACAAGGATCCCCAGAATTACCGGGCTCGGGCCGAGATTATGTGGGCGGGGAGCCTGTCCCACAACGGCCTCACCGGCTGCGGCAACGACGGAAACGACTTTGCTTCCCACCGGTTGGAGCATGAGCTGGGCGCTCTCTACGGAGTCACTCACGGAGCGGGTCTCACCGCCGTCTGGCCCAGCTGGGCGAGGTATGTGTACAGGAACTGTCTGCCGCGGTTCGTCAAGTTTGCCGTGAACGTCATGGGCGTGGCAAAGGAGGGAACCGACGAGGATGTGGCCCTGAAGGGCATCGCGGCCATGGAAGACTACTTCAGGTCCATCGGCATGCCCGTGACCATTCGCGAGCTGCTGGGCAAGGAGATCTCGGAGGATGAGATACGGCTCCTGGCCAAGAACTGCGCTTTGGCCACCGGCGGCAAGGTAGGCAGCGCCATGACCTTATACGAAGAGGACATGGCCAATATTTTCCGCATGGCGAAATAACAGGCTGAGAGAATTGAGGAGGCGTCTGAAGGGCGCCTCCTTTTTGTTACCGATAGATGCGGTGCAATCCGTCTTCCCTAAGGGAATACAGCACGGGCGTGACCTCCTCTATGAACTTCCGGTCGTGGGAAACAGCAAGAATACAACCGGGGAACTCACGGAGAAGCTTGCGGACGGCAGGGCAGGAGAGAGGGCTGAAATTGCGCGTTGGCTCGTCCAGAAGCAGGACGTTGCTCTTATCCAATATGGCTTTGAGCAGCAGAAGCTTGGCCCGCTGACCGCCGGAAAGATCGCTGACGGCATGGTTCATCTCGTCCGTTGTATATTTCATACTGCCCAGGTAAATACGCGCTTTCGTCACGCTTTCCTTATCCCCGTCCGGGGCCAGGAATTCTTCTGGCCGCATGGAATAGCTGACGCCCTCTCCGTAGCGCTGGGGCATGTAGGTGCATCGTATATCCTTGCGGGCAAGAAGCTCCCGGGCGATCCGGTCCATGAGGGTGCTCTTGCCGCAGCCGTTGGGACCCAGGATGCATATCTTTAGAGGGCCTACGATCTTCAGCCGCACGTCCCGGGACAGGACCCTGTCCCCGACGCAAAGCTCGTCCAGCACATAGTCCAAAACCACCTTGCCTCGGCTCAGCTCGATGCCCGGCTCCCACTTCGGGAGGATGGCCCACTCCGCCTCAGGAAGCTGGGTCAGGCTTTCCTCCTCCTTGTCGAGACGGCGTCCCATGGACTTCACGGCGTGCATCTTCTTCTTCAGCAGCCGGCCCCCGGAGGGATCACCCCGGCTGATGGAATCTTGGGCGTGCTCCACAGCGTTGTAGATGGACAGATACCGGTCCTTCTTTTTCTGAAAATCTGCTTTTTCAAATCTGGCCTGCTGTTCCTGATGAGCGAATTGCCGTTCCCGTTTCTCCATATACGTCCGATACCCTTCCCGGGACACGGTGGATCGGCAGATGCTTTTGCGGCGCACCTGCTCCAGGTGGATGATCACGTCAGCCGTTTCCTCCAAAAGGACCTCGTCATGGGAGATATAGAGGATGGCTCCGGGAAAAGCGTTCATAAAGCCGGAGAGCCATTCCAGGGTCTCGATGTCCAAATCGTTGGAGGGCTCGTCCAGCAGCAGGATATCGCATCGGCTCAGGAGCAGCCCGGCCATCTGGACCTTCACCCGTTCGCCGCCGGAAAGGGTATCCAGGGGCCGCGCTTCCTCGAACAGGGCGGGGGAGAGACCAAGGCGATCAGCCACGTCGTTGATCTCCCTGGGGGACAGGGCATAGAACCCGCAGATGCCCTCCATGTAGGCGCAGACAGGCAGAACCTTCTCCTCTGCCGGCAGCTCCTGGGGAAGATATCCCATCTTGCCGTCTATGATCCGCTGACCACGGACCTCAGCGTAGCTTTCCACCAAATCGGGATCGTAAATCCATTTCAGCAGGGTGGACTTTCCGTTGCCCTCCTCGCCGATGAGAGCCGCCCGTTCGCCTTTATGCAGCGTGAAAGAGAGGTCGTCTGCCAACAGACGATCATCATTTTTCGAACGTATAGTAACATTTCTGATTTGCAGCATATCTGCCTCCGGTTTCCGCACTCAAAACTCACCGGCAGAATAGAAAAAGCCTGCGGTCGTGATCCTTTGAGCGCACATACAAAGCGACACCATGATGCCGCAGGAATAATGTAGCGTTCAAAATCGATCAGTTGCGCATGCCTTGAATGAAGTGCTCCTTTGTTTTGCTAGAAGTAGTATAAAGGCTGCGGGGGTGATCTGTCAAGCTTGTTCGGATCCACACCGTCTTCCAATAGCCGAAAACAAAACCACCCGGCCCCCAAATACTCGCGTGTTCGCCGGGGTGGGATTCGACCCGCGCGGCGGCGCGGGCCATGGGTGCGGCTCTGAGGCTCCGCAGGAGCCTCATTCACTCCCGCACCCGTTCGAACCCCACCGTCTCCAATGAGCCAAAAACAAATGCCACCCGAGGGTGGCTTTGTTTTTGGCGGAGACGGTGGGATTCGAACCCACGTGCGCTTTCACGCAAACTGATTTCGAGTCAGCCCCGTTATGACCACTTCGATACGTCTCCAAGCAGAGGGTAGTATACCGTATCGGTTGAAAAAAATCAACGCTTTCTTTGAAAGAATTCCGTGAGCAAAGCGGCGCAGTCCGCTTCCAGGACCCCGCCCCAGGTCTCCACGGAGTGGTAGAACCAATGATCCGTCAAGTCCAACCGGGAGCCGGTGCAGCCGCAACTTGGGTCGAAAGTACCGAATACCAATCGGGGGAGCTTTAGAAGCACCATAGCTCCGGCGCACATGGCGCAGGGCTCCATGGTCACATAAAGTGTACATCCTGTCAGGAAGCCGAGTTTTTGCTGGGCTTCTTTCAGGGCAAGTACTTCCGCATGCAGGGTGGGATCGTTCTGCTGCCGGGATAGGTTGTGAGCCCGTGCCACGATCTCTTCGTCCTTGACGACGATCGCTCCTACAGGCACCTCGTCCTCCCGGAGGGCGTACCGAGCTTCCTCCAGCGCTTCCCGCATCCAGCGCTCGTCATTCGTCAAAGCGCAGCACCTCCTCTGTATCGAAGTCGGGGTACTTCACCCTCCACAACACCAGGCCGTGGGGCGGCGCCGTTGGCCCGGCGTCCTTCCGGGAGAGGGTGGAGAGGGCTTTTTCCATGCTGTCCGGCGGTATGCGGCCGCTGCCTATGCCCACCATGGTGCCCACCAAAATGCGTACCATGTTGTAGAGAAATCCGTTTCCCTGGACGGTGTACACAAGAAACCTGCCCTGCTTTTCCCAACGGGACAGTGTGACGGTACGGACAGCGGACTCCACTTCCCGCCCGGTGGACATAAAGGCGGAAAAGTCATGAGTCCCCGGTACAAGGGCGGCGGCCTGCTGCATAATGTCAAGATCCAGGGGCATATAGGCGTGCAAAGAATATTTGCGGGCGAACACGTCCGCGTGGGGACCGGTCTGCACGAAGTACCGATACTGCTTCTCCTTGGCGGAGAAACGGGCATGGAATTCAGGATCGACTTCTTCCGAGAAAAGAACCCGGATATCCGCGGGAAGATGGGTGTTCAGGGCGATGGCGAATTTATCCGCGGCCATGCGCGCGTTCGTGTCGAAATGAGCCACTTGGGCACGGGCATGAACGCCGGAGTCCGTACGGCCACTGCCCTGAAGACTGGAACGTTCGCCGGTCACTTCCAGGATGGCCTGCTCGATTACCTCCTGTATGGCCACGCCGTTGGGCTGTGTTTGCCAGCCCACGTAGTCCGTGCCGTCGTATGCGATTATGGTTCGGATGCGCCGCATCTTAGATGAGTCCCGGGAAGAATCCCTGTACCAAGAGGATGAGAGCGAGGAAAGCCATCGTTACCAGAACGGCCGCAAGATCGCCACGGCCCAGCTTCAGCTGGTGGAGCTTGGTGCGCCCCTCGCCGCCGTGGTAGCAGCGGGACTCCATGGCCATGGCCAGCTCGTCTGCCCGACGAAACGCGGAGACGAACAGGGGGATCAGGATGGGGATCATGGCCTTCGCCCGGGCGATGATGTTGCCCGATTCGAAATCCGCGCCCCGGGCCATCTGCGCCTTCCGTATTTTATCCGCTTCCTCCATGAGGGTGGGGATGAACCGCAGGGCGATGGTCATCATCATGGCCAGCTCATGGGCCGGAAACTTGAACACCTTCAGGGGGGAGAGCATCCGCTCCAAGCCGTCCGTCAGGGCGATGGGGGAGGTGGTGAGGGTCATGATGGATGCGCCGGTCACCAGCAAAATGAGCCGCAGGGAAATAAACACCGCCTGCAGCAGCCCTTCCTCCGTGATTTTGATGAACCTCCAGCTAAAGAGCGTTTTTTCGCCCGGTGTAATGAACAGATTCAGCAGGAACATGAACACCAGCAAAAAGCGGATTGGCTTGATGGCTTTACCGAAGTAGCTGAAGGAGATCTGCCCCAGCCAAAGGCACAGAAGCACATAGGCGAGGGGGACCGAAAACAGGATCAGCGACTTCACCAAAAATACCATGACGATATAGACCAGCATCAGCACGATCTTCGTACGGGGGTCCAGCCGATGGATGCAGGAGTTGCCGGGAATGAATTGGCCCAAGGTGATGTCCGTCATGCCTTCAGCCTCCTCAATAAATACGCTTCCAAATCATCCCGCGTGCAGATATCCCCGGGGGCATCCACGCCCTGCTTTCTGAGCAGCGCCGCCACCCGGCAGGGGGCGGGCAGGGAGAGCCCCATCCCGGCGAGCTCTTCGCTGTGGGAGAAGACAGACTTGGGAGTGTCCAGATACTTGACTTCTCCGTGGTCCATGACCAAAATGCGGTCCGCGTGCCGGGCCACGTCCTCCATGGAATGGGAAACCATGATGATGCTGCAGCCGGTGTCCTGGCGAAGCTTCTCCAGCATAGCAAGGATGCTTTGCCGCCCCTGAGGGTCCAGCCCGGCCATGGGCTCGTCCAACACCAGATATTTGGGCCGCATGGCCAAAATGCCCGCCAACGCCGCCCGCCGCTTTTCGCCGCCGGACAGCTCGAAGGGAGATTTCTCACCGAACTTGTCCATGGACAATCCCACCATGGCCATGGCCTCGCTGACGCGCAGGGCTATCACCTCCTCGGAAAGCTTCATGTTCTTTGGCCCGAAGCCCACGTCCTCCCGGACCGTGTCCGCAAAGAGCTGATATTCCGGGTACTGGAACACCATGCCCACCAGGGTGCGTATGGCGGGCCGCAGCTTTTTGTCCGCCGTGTCGAGACCGTCTACCAGCACCTTGCCGGAGGTGGGCAGCAGCAATCCGTTGAGATGCTGGACCAGGGTGGTCTTGCCGCAGCCGGTGTGGCCGATGATGGACAAAAACTCACCCTCGCGTATTTCCAGAGAAATATCCTTCAGTACGGGATTGGACGTGGCACCGTCGAAATAGGTATGGCAGAGATGATCTATAACAATGGGCATAGGGCCTCCGCAAGCTGTTTGTCTGTCAACACGGAATGGGGGAGGGCGACGCCTGCTTTTTCCAGGTCCTCCCGGATGCGCACGATCTCCGGCACGTCCAAGCCTAAGGCCCTGAGTTCGTCTCCACGTGAAAAGATGTGGGTCGGCACGTCGTCCATGACGATCTCGCCGCCGTTCATGACCACCACCCGATCCGCCAGGACCGCTTCCTCCATATACTGGGTGATCATGATCACGGTCATGCCGTTCTTTCGGTTCAGTTCGCTGACCGTTTGGAGCAGCTCCTCCCGGCCCTTGGGGTCCAGCATGGCGGTGGCCTCG
>CAMHDC010000060.1 GCA_946183765.1 uncultured Clostridia bacterium
ACGCCCCCTGGGAGATCATCTCCAAGGCGGACCTGTACGAGGCCGTGAAAGCCTACCATGCCTTCCTGCTGAACGCGTGAGGCCATCTCCATTTGGAAAGGAAAAGCACATGAGCACGGAGAATACCACTGTTCGGATACAGGACGATCTGTATCAATACGTCAACGGCGAATGGCTGAAGACAGCCGTGATCCCGGCCGACAAGCCCATGACCGGCGGCTTCGCTTCCCTGGACGAGGATGTGGAAAAGCTGCTGATGTCGGACTTTGCGAAGTTCGCCAAGGGGGAGGAGCAGCCCGATCTGCCGATCCTGGAGGACGCCGTCCGCTTGTATCGGAAGGCCATGGACGCCGATGCCCGCACCGAGGCCGGCATGAAGCCCCTGTATCCGCTGCTTCGGAAGATCAAGAGCATCGGCACGGTGGCGGAGTTCAACGAAAGCATCCTCGATCTCTTTTACGCGCGCGCGGAGTTCCCGTATAAACTGGAGGTCATGGAGGACTGGAAGGACACCTCCCGCTATGCGCTCGCCATCATGGATCCGGATCTTTTGCTTCCGGATACCTCCTACTACGACAAGCCCGTCATGAAGTTCTACATGATGATGCTGCTCAAGAAGATGGCGAAAAGCTTGCTCAAGTACTCCGAGCTGACGCCGAAGGAGCAGAAGCAGTACCTCAGGGACACCATCGCCTTTGACGATCTGCTTCGCCGGAAGGCCTTAAGCAGCAGGGAGTATGCGGATTATTACAAGCTGTATAATCCCATGTCCGCCGAAGACGTGTATAAGCTCTCGGGCGATTTCGGCCTCAGGGGACTTGTCCAAAAGCTCTACGGCGACGGCGCGCCCTCGATGATCGCGGCATCCAATCCCCGTTTTCTGGAGGCCTTCCAGGATATCTTCAACGAGAAGAACTTCCCGCTGTTCATCCATTGGAGCTATGTTAGGACCATCTACAAGTTCGCTTCCGACCTTTCGCCGGAGATCTACGCGATCTCCAGTCAGTATCTCAACAAGCTGATGGGGATTAAGGCGATGCCGCCGCTTGAGAAGCAGGCGTACCGGTTCGTTTCCGGCTTGTTCGACCAGCCCGTCGGCGTGTATTACGGCCGGAAGTACTTTGGGGAGGCGGCCAAAGCCGACATCACCTCCATCGTCAAAAAGATCATCGAGACCTACGAGGAGCGCATCCGCAAGAACGATTTTCTCGCCGCGGAAACGAAGGAGAAGGCCATCCTGAAGCTTTCCAGCATCAAGGTCAAGATGGGGTATCCCGACAACTACGACCCCTTCTTCGACACGCTGAAGGTGGACGAGGCCGATCCGTTCTTCGACGCCGTGCAAAAGATCCGGCTCAGGAAAATGAAGCGGGAGTTTGAAAAGCTGAACAAACCCACGGACCGGAGCGAGTGGCAGATGCCCGGGCACATGGTCAACGCCTGCTACGATCCCTTCAAGAACGACATCACCTTCCCCGCGGCGATCCTGCAGAAGCCCTTCTATTCCGTGGATCAGAAGATCGAGGAGAACCTGGGCGGCATCGGCGCGGTCATAGGCCACGAGATCTCCCACGCCTTCGACAACAACGGCGCCCACTTCGACGAGAACGGCAACCTGTTCGACTGGTGGAAGGAGGAGGACTTCAAGACCTTCGAGGGGCTGACGAAGGGCATGACGGAGCAGTTCGACGGGATTCCCTTCCACGGCGGCAAGGTCAACGGCGGTCTGGTGGTGTCTGAGAACATCGCGGACGACGGCGGCATGGCTGTGACCATCGAGATCATGCACACCCTGGACGATCCCGATTTCAAGGCCTACTTCCTCAACTGGGGTCGCATCTGGTGTATGAAGGCGAAGGAGAGCTTCCAGAAGCTCCTGCTCACCATGGACGTGCACTCCCCCGCCGAGCTCCGGGCCAACATGATGCCGCGGAACTTCGGCGAATGGTACGAAGCCTTCGACGTGAAGCCCACCGACAAAATGTACCTGCCGGAGGACAAGCGCATCATCATCTGGTAACGATCATCCGATAAAAAGCCGCCGGGCGATGACCCGGCGGCTTTTCTCGTTTTCGTTATTGGGCGTACTTTTTCAGGAGCGTGGCGTGGACCTTGCAGAGGAATTCCAGATTCTCCGTTCGCACCGGGGTGCTGGCCAGGGGGAAGTTGGTCCGCTGGGAGGCCCGGACGTACTCCTCCGTGAACCGGATGCTGCCCAGGCAGGCGAGCAGGTCCGCGAACACGGACCCGTACCGGTCCTCCGGCGCCATGACGCCGCCCAGGTCGAAGGCCGTGTAGAAGGAGTAGCTGCCGAAGGAACGGGTCACGTCCAGATTCACCAAAGCGGAGGTGAGGGTGAGGTAGCAGGGGTCGCCGAATTCGGAGTCGCAATGGAGGAGGCAGGCCGACTCCACCGCGTCGTTCCAGTTCCGGGAGTAGTAGCCGTTGTAGTAGAAGCCGCCCAGGATGTTCACGTTGTACATGTCGTCGAAGTGCTTCTTCCCCTCGTAGTAGGCCTGATACTGGCCGCAGAAGTTCCAGCAGTTCACGATGCCGATCACGTCGATGGGGGAGGCCACGGGCCCGTTGCCGATGATCTCGTCCACGGAGGCCCACACCCGGCGCGCGCTTTCGGACCGATGGAGGGGCGCCATGTAGTTGTAGTAGAACAGCTGGGTGCTCCGGTCGTTGGGGTCGTAGAGCTTGATGCCCCAGGCGGCGTAATCGCCCACGGTCTCGAACTTCCAGCCCTTGGGCATGAGCATGGAGAAGTAGCCGCCGTCGTATTCCACCAGCTCCAGATCGGCGTACCTGACGGCGGGCTTTTCCGAGGTGCCCGCGAGCCTGGTCACGCCCCCGTCGGTGACGGTGACGGTGGCAAGGGTCCCGCCGCTGGTGCTCCAGCCCTTGGCGGTGTAGACGTAGCTCGTGACCTTGTCGTCGATGAGGGTGGCGAACCGGACCTGATACTTGCCCGCGGGGAGCAGCAGGCTCACCACGCCGTTGGTATCCGGGATGCCCATGGTCATGCTGTTCTTCTCGTTATAGAAGTAGGCCTGGGCGATGGCTTTGGCGATCTTCTCGTCGGTCTCGAAGGTGACCCGGCCGTAGCCCTTCTTGGTGGCGTTGAGGTAGCTTTCGTTCCAGTTTTCGTTGAGCCCGGCCGCTTCGAAGGCCTTGTTCAGGGCGGGGCCGAACTCCGTCAGCATGCCGTTGATCTTCAAGGCGAAGAGCAGGGCGCCGTGGAGGTCCTGATAGTCGGACCGGGGGTTGATGATCTCGATGGAGGTGAGCCACATGGAGATCTGCTGCTCGTAGCTCATGCCCGTCTGATCCATGAGATAGGCGATATGGCCCACCAGGGAGTTGTTGTAGTGGACGCCGCCGTAGTCGTTGAGGTCGAAGTTGGGGTTCAGCACCGGGGCCCGGTAGTAGGCGTCGCCCACGTAGGCGGGCTGCTGGCACTCGTTGGGGTCCCCCAGATTCCGCTGATGCTTGCCGCTGCGCTCCTCGTAGAGCCAGGCCCGATCGGCGGTGTAGTCCAGGCTCATCTCCGCCAGGTTCCCCATGATGTCGCTGTAGCTTTCGTTGATGGCGCCGGGCTCGTTCTGGTAGAAGATGCCCTGGATGGAATTGCTGGTGACGCCGTGGGTGTACTCGTGGCCGCACACGTCCACGCAGTCGCTGGAATGGTTGGCGTCGGACACGGCGAAGCTGGCCCAGCCCTTGTTGATGCCGTAGTAGCAGCAGTTGTCGATGGGGTTGCCGTCCTTATCGCAGTAGCCCACGGTGACCAGGATGGGGGTGCCGAAGCCGTCCACCGACCGGATGCCGTGGCTGAGATAGAAGTCGTACATGATGCTGTAGTTGGCGTAGGCCAGCAGGTTGTTGTCGCTCCAGCCGTCGATGGTGTCGCTGGTGACGAAGTTGACGATGTAGTTCCTGAATTCGAAATCGTAGTACCGGGCCACGGCGATCTTGCGGCTGGGGTCCATGAGATAGTATTTCCTGTCCCGGGGATTGTAGCTCACGGGCACGCTGAGCTCCCGGGAGGTGCCGTCCTGGAGCTGCACCGTCTTGGTCAGGGTCTGCACCTGCATGCCCTCGAAGTAGTGGCTGTTGTCGATGAAGTCGCCGCCGGGGGAGGCGAAGGAGGTGGCGGGCATGATGTTGATATAGGTCCCGTCCGTGGCCACCAGGTGCTCGTAGTAGGGGATGTCGAAGGCGGGGTTGGCGTCCGGGTTGTTGGTGTAAACGATGTAGCAGTTGACGACGATGTCGTTATAAGGCACGGCCATGAGCACCGTCTGCTCCGGGTAGTAGGTGAGATCGTATTTGGCGAACCGCTTCTTCACGATATCCAGCGCCTGCTCCTTGGTGATCTTCGGTTCCTGGGAGGCGGTGCCCACGTTGGGCACGAAGGAGCAGGAGAGCCCCGCCGTGTAGCCCTCCGGGTCCACCACGACCCGCAATGTGGCGTAGCGCAGGGTGACACCGCCGTAGCGCTGCTGGTAGGTGTAGAAGGTGTAGCCCGTGTTGTTGGTCTCGGAGTAGACGGCGAAGAAGTCGCAGCCCTTGGAGAGCCCCAGCAGAGCGGCCATGCCCTGGATGGACTTGACGCCGTCCTCCACGTTCTCCACCTTCTCCGCGTAGTACTTGCCCACCAGAGTGCTGAGATACCCTTCGTTGGTGTAGATGTCGATGACCGTGGCGCCCGGGTTCATGGCCTGGATGTCGTCCATGGTCAGCTGCTTGGGCATCTGGCTGGACGGGCCGGACAGGACGCCGCTGCCCGCGCCGCTGCTCTGCGCTTCGGACGGGGCGAAGGGGTCCGCTTCCGCCGGCGGCTCCATCTGATCCAGCAGGGAATCGGGATCGGCGGTAATGACCAGCTCCGAGGTCACGAAGTCGTCCCCGTCTTCCGCCTCCTTTTCATATTCGACGGAGTAGCCGGTGCCCTCGTCGTAGGTGGTCTTGCTCAGATCGTCGCCTTCCTCCGCCCGGGCGGGCAGGGGGGAGAGGGGCAGCAGCAGGGCGAGGACCAGCAGCAGGGCAAGGATGCGCAGCAGGCGATGCTTCATAGAGGGTGCTTCCTTTCTGGATCGTGGGGGATTATATATTCCTACATCTTAACTATAATACGAAAGTCCGCCCGAAACAAGGGGGGTCCCCTTCCCTTGTCAGAAAAAGGGGGGCGTGGTATACTGTATCCATCCTTTTCCAGGAGGCAACAAGAATGGTCCCATCCGCCGTCGTCAATGAAGCCATCGTGTTCTGCACCGTTCTGGCCATGCGCGGCCTCGTTCGGCGCACGCCCAAGGAGAAGCTGCCGGAAAGCTTCCGCTATTTCACCGTCCTCTCCAACCTGTTCTGCGCCTTGACGGCCCTGATCCTGCTCGTCGCGGAGCTCTTCGGGGCCATGCCCGCCTGGGCGGTGGTCCTCAAATACGTGGGCACCGCCGCCGTGGCCGTGACCCTCTGCACCGTGTTCCTCTACCTGCTGCCGGCGACGAGGAGCCTGGAGGGGCTCCTGGGCAGCATACCGGAGACCGTCATGCACCTGATCACCCCCGTCCTGGCCATCCTTTCCTTCCTCGGCTTCGAGAAGGGGGCCATGAGCGCCTGGGCCATCCCCCTGGCCGTTCTGCCCGTGCTCCTTTACGGCTGGCTGTACCTCAACCGGGTGGTCATGGCCGGCGCCTGGCGGGATTTCTACGGCTTCAACAAGGGCGGCAAGTGGAAGCTGAGCTTCTCTCTCATGGCCGCCGGCGCGGTCCTCATCGCCGTGCTGCTGTGGCGGCTGTGACAGAGGATCGTCCTTCGGCGCAAAAAGAGAGCCCTTCTCGGGCTCTCTTCGCAGTTTTGGGGCTGTTGCTTACGCCTCCACTTCCGTCTTGTCCTTGGGGATGATGATGTTGAGGAGGATGGCGATCAGGGCCGCGGGCACGATGCCGGAGCCGCCGAAGATGTACTTCAGCCACTGGGGCATGAACGCCTGGGCGGCAGAGGAGGAGCCGAGGCCGAAGCCAAGGCCCAGGGCGATGGCCACGATGGTGGCGTTGCGGCCGGTCAGGGGCTCCTTGGTGATGAGGTTGATACCGGAGATCACGATGCTGGCGAACATGAATACCGCCGCGCCGCCGAGGACGGGCTGGGGCATGATGTTGATGATGGCGCCGATCTTCGGGAACAGGCCGGCCAGGACCAGGATGCCCGCGCCCATGGCGATGGCGAAGCGGTTGACCACCTTGGTCATGCCCACGAGGCCCACGTTCTGGCTGAAGGAGGTGTTGGGCAGCACGCCGAACAGGGCGGCGATGGAGGAGCCGAAGCCGTCGCAGACGACGGAGCCGGAGAGCTCCCTATCCGTGGGGGCCCGGTTGAGGCCGCCTTCCACCACGCCGGAGGTGTCGCCGATGGTCTCCACCGCGGTCACGATGAACATGATGCACATGGGGATGATGGCGTCCAGCCTAAAGCGGATGTTGGAGAAGATCTCCTTGGGAGGCAGGGGCAGGGCGAACCACTTGGCGGTGGCCACCTGGTTCCACTTGGTGATGTAGGCGGGGATCACGGTGGCGCCGTCGATCACGATCTCCTTGGGCAGGATGAAGCCCATGAGAAGGGACACGATGTAGCCGATGACGATGCCGATGAGCACCGAGGCGATGGAGGGGAAGCCCTTGAAGCCGTGCTTGAACACCAGGATGGCGATCAGGGTGATGAGGCCCAGCAGCAGGTTCCACAGGCTCCCGAAGTCCTTGACACCGGAGCCGCCGGCGAAGAAGTTGATGCCCACGGAGATCAGGGAGAGACCGATGGCGATGACCACCGTGCCGGTGACCACGGGCGGGAAGAACTTCCTGAGGGGCTTGATGAGGAAGCCCAGGCCCATCTCGAACACGCCGCCCACGATGCAGGCGCCCATGAGCACGCCGTAGGCGAAGATGCCCGCGTTGGCGTTGGTGGTGATGGTGCCCGCCGCGATGCCGCCCATGGTGCTGATGGCGATGGAGTTGTTGATGCCGATGAAGCCGGAGGAGGTGCCCATGACGATGGGGAGCCTGCCGCCGATGGGGCCGATGGGGTACAGCTGAATGAAGGTGACGAGACCCGCGATCACCATGGCGTTCTGCAGCAGCGTCACGCGCAGGGCGCTGAACCCGGCGTCCACGGTGAGCCCGCAGGTGCCCAGGATGATCAGCAGGGGCGACAGGTTGCCGACGAACATGGCCAGAACGTGCTGCAGGCCCAGGGGGATGGCCTGGCCCAGCGGGATCCGTCCGTCCAGTTCATAGGGCGAGGTGTAGA
>CAMHDC010000061.1 GCA_946183765.1 uncultured Clostridia bacterium
TACGGTTGAGGCCGGCGATGACCTTGTCGTCCTCGCCCTTGTTCTTGGCCGCGATCGCCAGGGCGATGCAGGCCTTGGGGAACTCGATGGGAGCGACCTTCACGATATCGCCCTGCTCGCAGAGGGTATCGTTGGTGGCGGTGTACTGGAGTTTGGCCAAAGCGCCGATGTCGCCGGCGTTGAGCTTATCGAGGGCGATGGTCTTTTTGCCGCGGATGAGGAACGGGGCGGAGGGCTTTTCAGCCTTCTCGCTGTTCACATTGTAGGGGGACACGTTGATGTCCAGGGTGCCGCGATGGACCTTCACGATGGAATACTTGCCGAACTGATCGTTGATGGTCTTGGCCACGGTGGCGACCATCTTGCCGTCCCGGGTCAGCTCCACGGCATTGCCGTTGGCATCGGTAGCGGCGGGAAGCTTGGCGTCGGCCGCGGAGGGCAGATAGTGAACGATGTTGTCCAACAGGGTGAACACGCCTGCGTTGTTGAGAGCGGAAGTGCAGACCACGGGGGTCACGGTGCCTTCCTTAACGCCCTTGCTGAGGCCGAAGAGGATGTCCTCCTTGGGCAGCTCCATCTCCTCGAAGTACTTCTCCATGAGCTCCTCGTCCGCCTCGGCAGCGGCCTCGGTGAGCTTCTCATAGAGGGACTGAGCTTCGTCGCTCAGGTTCCCGGGGATGGCAACTTCCTTCAGGTTCTTGCCGTCGAACATATAGGCGGTCATGTTGATGATGTCCACGAAGCCCTTGAAGGCGCCGCCCTGCATGATGGGCAGCTGGATGGGGACAACGTTGGGGCCGAACTTCTCGTTGACCGCAGCCATGACCTTCTCAAAGGAAGCGTTCTCACGGTCCATCTGGTTGATGACCATCATCCGGGGCATGGCCTGGGCCTGGCACATGGCCATGGCCTTCTCGGCGCCTACCACGGGGCCGGAGACGGCGCCCACCACGATCAGAGCACTGTCGGCCAGGAACGCGGCGGAAGCCACGTCACCGTAGAAGTCATAGCCGCCCGGGGCGTCGATAAAGTTGATCTTGGTGTTCTTCCACTCCACGGGCTCCACGGACATATTGATGGAGCAGCCGCGCTTGGCTTCTTCGGGATCGAAGTCGGAGACGGTGGTGCCGTTCTCCACCTTGCCGATACGGTCGACGAGGCCGGTATCGAACAAAATGGTCTCTACGAGAGTGGTTTTTCCTTCGCCGGCATGACCGAAAACGCCCACGTTGCGAATGGATTCAGCGGTATAGTTCTTCATCCTGTTTCCCCCTGTTGGTTAATTTCTCTAATGTATATCCTCTGTGGAGAAGAACTTCTCCACGCAAATACCCATTTTAGCTAAAGGATATAATAGCACAGACGCGTGCACTTTGTCAAACATTTATACCCGCCAGCTTTGCAAATATTCCGCCTGTTTCGGGGTCAGCTCATCCAGGCCGACGCCCATGGCGCTGAGCTTCTTGCGGGCCACCTGTTCGTCGATCTCCTTGGGCACAGCATAGAGCTTCTTTTGAAGCTTTCCGCGCTCTTTGACGATGTACCGGGCGGAAAGGGCCTGGATGGCGAAACTCATGTCCATGATCTCCGCCGGATGTCCGTCGCCGGAAGCAAGATTGACCAGCCTGCCCTCCGCCAGCACGTAGACCCAGCGACTTTCGTCCAGCCGGAACCCCTCGATATTGGGTTTCATAGCCCGACGCTCCAGGGCGTTCTCCCGCAGCCATTTCACGTCCACCTCCACGTCGAAGTGGCCCGCGTTGCAGAGGATGGCGCCGTTCTTCATGTAAGCGAAATGCTCGGCCGTGATCACGTCCCGATCGCCGGTGACCGTGACGAAAAGATCCCCCACCCTGGCCGCTTCCGCCATGGGCATGACGGCGAACCCGTCCATGATGGCTTCAATGGCCTTCACCGGATCCACCTCAGTGACGATCACGTGGGCGCCCAGGCCCTTGGCCCGCATGGCCACGCCTTTGCCGCACCAGCCGTAGCCCGCCACCACGCAGGTCTTTCCCGCCACGATCAGGTTGGTGGTGCGATCGATCCCGTCGAACACGGATTGGCCCGTGCCGTAGCGGTTGTCAAAAAGGTGCTTGCAGTCGGCGTCGTTCACGTCCATCATGGGGAACGGAAGCACACCCGCCTTCTCCATAGCTTTGAGGCGGATGACGCCGGTGGTGGTCTCCTCGCAGCCGCCCAGGATATGAGGTTTCAGCTCAGGGAACCTGTCCATGACGCCGGAGACCAGATCGCCCCCGTCGTCGATGAGGATATCCGGTTTATGGGAAAGGACCCGGTCGATGTTCTGCTCGTATTCCTCTGGCGTGCAGCCATGAAGGGCGTACACGTGCATGGGTGCGCTCTCCCCGTTTCCGTGGGCGAGGGCCGCCGCCACGTCATCCTGAGTGGACAAGGGGTTGCTGCCGGTTACGATCATGTTGGCTCCGCCCGCCTGCAGCACCCGGCATAGGTAAGCGGTCTTTGCCTCCAGATGGATCGACAGACCCACGGTGAGCCCGCGGAAGGGTTTCTCCTTCTCGAAGTCGGCCCGGACGCCGTTCAGAAGGGGCATATTCCGCCGCACCCACTCGATCTTGTTCTCTCCGGAAGGATAGAGGGAAATATCTTTGATGACGCAGTCCATAGTCGGCTCCTTTTCTATTGACAGAAATCCTGGATGATATAGGCGATCTTGTCGCTGTGATTGATGTAGCTGCCGTGGTCCTCCCCCGGCAGGATCAAGAGCTCCGCCCCAGGGATGGTCTCGGCGATGAAACGAGTGTTCCGCTCCCGGATGATGTCCCGGCTCCCCGCCACCACCAGTGTCCGCGCCCGGATGGCCCTGAGGTCCTCTGCCGAGATGTGGGGCTCCGTCAGCAGGATGGTGTTATAGATGTTGGGGGCCTGCCGGTTCTCCCAGCGGATGTCCATATAGGCCCGCCGCTTCAGGGCCCGGGGGCGTGTGTTGGCGCCGCAGACGATGAGATCCGTAATTCTGTCCGTCCACGGGGCCGCCATGAGAGCCACGATACCGCCGTCGGAATAGCCGCAGAGGACCACGTCCCACAGATCCATCTCCTCCAGGAAGGCCAGCAGATCCGAAGCCATGTCCTCGTAATGGAGCTCGTCCACCGGATCGCTGTCCCCGTGGCCACGGCTGTCCAGGGCGAAGCAGGTAAAGCGCTCCCCCAGGACCTCCATGGCCTCGTCGAAGATGGTATGATTCTCGCCGTTGCCATGCAGGAGCACCAGAGGCCGCCCCTCCCCGTATTGCTCATAGAAGAGCCGAATATCGTTTACGAAAGCGTCCATAGGCTTTCTCCCGAAAAAAGCCGCCCCATGGCGGCACAATGATGCAGATCAGCGTCCAAGGCCCTTGAGGTACCCCACCGCCGCCTGCAGCTGGGTGTCGCTCTCATAGGGTATGGAGGGTATGTTGTAGTAAGTCAGGCCTTCGGGCAGTTCCACCACATGGTCCGGCGTGATGCCCGTGCCCTGGATGCACACTCCGGAAGGGGTGTAGTAGGCGTCCGTGGTGAACTTAATGGTGCCGTCCCGTCCGAAGTTGATGTCGAAGAAGGTCTGGACGATGCCCTTGCCGAAGGTGACCGTGCCGAAGAGCTCCGCCGCGCCGTTGTCCTTCAGCGCGCCGGAAAGGAGCTCGCTGGCGGAGGCGGAATAGCCGTTGACCAGCATGGCGATGGGTATATCGACGCCGTCGGAATAGGTATGATAGACGACTTCCTTGTTGACGCGGCTGCGCACGGTGGTGATGACCTTGTTCTTGGGCAGGAAGATGTCCGCGATGTCGCACACGTCGGAAAGGGACCCGCCCAGATCGTCCCGCACGTCCAGCACCAGAGCATCCATCCCTTGCGCCTTCAAGTCGGCAAGAGCATCCTTCACCTCCCGAACGCACTGGCCGTGGAAGCCGGAAATGTAGATGTACCCGATGGCGTCGTCCAGCATCTTATACGTAACGTAGGGGGAATAGACCTGACGCATGGTAACGGTAAAGGTCAGCTCCTGGCCGTCCCGCAGCACCACGACGGTGTTCACGTCCCCCTCCTCATGGGTGACGAACGTTAGAAACTCGGTGAGGTCCTTCCCCTCGGCGGGCTCGCCGTTGGCACAGATGAGCTGATCGCCCACCAGGATGCCCGCTTCCTTGGCCGGGGTATTGTCGTAGACCTCGGTGATGATGAAGGTGCTGTTCCCCTGATCGGCCACCAGCACGCCCATGCCGATGAAATTGCCCGAGTTGCTGGTGAGGAGTTCCTCGTACTCAGCCTTGGTATAATACTCGGCGTAATCATCCCCCATATAGGAGGAGAGCCCCTTGAGGGCGCCGGTAACCATGCTTTCTTGGGTCTTCTCGTCGAAGAAGTAATAATTCTTCTTCACCAGCTCGATGGCTTCCGATACAGGCTCCAGGTCGGCAAACCGGTTCACGTAGTAGAGGGATGTAAAGAGTATGCCAAAAGCAGCCGCCAGCAAAGCGCACAGCACACAAAGCCATACGCTGACCCGGCGGCTCCTATTTTGCGATGTCATAGGAACGGATTCAAAGGTCAAACGGGTTTCTTCCATGGACGAAAAAGGTCACTCCTGTATATAGGGACGCATGAATTCGGGAAGGACCTCTTCGCCCTTGCTGACGGAAAGAACAATATGGAGAGAATGCTGGTCAGCCAGTTTGTTGAGCTGCTCAAAGAACCCTTCAAGCTCGCTCAGATCAGCCTTGATCACGTTCTCGAACCGGTCCACGAACACGTACTCCAAATCGAAATCCGATGCGCACAGGCCGCACAAAAAGCCCAGGAACATGTCGGGATCGTTCAAAGCGTAGTCCGTGACGTTGATGAAGCGGATGCTGTACCCCAAATCGTACATGTAGCTGTTGTCGTCGTCGATGAAAACTATGCTGCCCTTCGCTTTGTCGGAAACGTCGTTGGCCAGAGAGATGATCCTCTTGGTCTTGCCGGTCCCCTTTTCTCCACAGATGATTTCGATCAATTCATACGCCTCCTTCGGTTGATAGTAGTATTGTACGCTGAATAGACGGCTTTTGCAAGCGCAGAAACGGTTTCTCCCCAAAAAGGTTCATTCCTTCGCCTTTTGCTCGTGATAGCTTTGCTCCGTGTTCACCGACCACAGGGCAGCCTTATCGCCGCCGCCCCTCTCCAGGATATCCACGGCGGCGAAGGCGGTGGCCATGGAGTGGTCCATGTTGTTGTATCGATGCTGCCCGTTGCGGCCGATGCAATAGAGGTTCTCGAATCCGTCCAGGAAACGAACGATCCGGTCCATATGGGCGTACCCGTCGAAATAGGCAGGATAAGCTTTCTTCACCCGTTCGGCGTGAGCGTCCAGAACATCCGCAGCCCGGGCGATGCCGATATGCTCGATCTCCCGCTTGCCCAGGTCGATGAGCTCCTGTTCAGACTTGGACCACAGCGCGTCGCCTTCGTCGCAGAAATACTCGAGGCCGATCCACACGGTGTTCTCCGGGTCCTGCACCATGTAAGGGGACCAGTTGTTGAAGATCTGGACTCGGCCCAGCTGTACGCCCTTATCCTGCACGTAGATCCAGCAATCGGGCACCCGGTTCCTCACGGTCCGGCGCTTGGTGTCGTTTCGGATCAGCAGGTCCTTCACAAGCAGGCCCACGGTGACGAAGTCCCGATAGGGCAGGGTGTCCGCGGCGGTGCGCACGTCCTCGGGGACCTCCGTTCCGGTGAGACCGTCGATCAGCTCCCGCACGGGCATGGAGGAAAAAACGTCGTCTCCGGCGAGGCGCTTCTCCTCCCCCGCCTCCCGGTATCGAACCGCCGTGATCCGGCCGTCCGCCGCTTCCAAGGCGGTCACAGGGCAGTTCATCTTGATCTCGCCGCCCAGCTTTCGTACCTCCTCCGCCGCCAGTTCCCACAATTGACCGGGGCCCAGCTTCGGATAGATGTACCGCTCGATAAGGGAGGTCTCCACCTCCCCCTTCGTCCCCAGAAGCTTGCGGAAGATGTCCTTGAGGATGGCGCGAACGGACAGGCCCTTTACCCGCTGAGCGCCCCAGTCCGCGGAAATTCGGGACGGGTGGCGGCCCCACACCTTCTCGGTGTAGCTCTCGAAGAACATGGAATAGAGCACCCGGCCGAAGCGGTTGATGTAAAAGTTCTCCAGGGAGGTCTCAGGAAGCTTATGGATGCAGGAAAACAGATAGCTGAACCCCGCTTTGAGGGTGGTGAAAAAGCCCATATTGCGGATGGTGGACCACTTCATGGAGATGGGATAATCGAAGAAATGGCGCTGGAAATAGATGCGGCTCACCCGATCGCGGATCAGCATGACACGATCCGTCTTTTCCGGGTCCGGGCCGCCGGGGGCATAATCCTTTTCCGCGTTCAAAAGTCTGTCGTCCCAGGCAGGCGCCCCCTGCAGGGGCATGAGGTCCGCCCACCAGCGGTTCACGCGCTCGTCTTTGCTGAAAAACCGATGGCCGCCGATGTCCATGCGGTTGCCCCGGTAGCGGACGGTTTGAGAGATGCCGCCGATGCGGTCGGAGGCCTCCAGGACGGTAACTTTATAGCCTTTTTTCAGCAGCTCTATGGCGGCGGTGAGGCCGGCGGGGCCCGCGCCGATAACGACGATATGCTTTGCTTTCATATCTGTATCATACCCATAGAAAAAAGGATAGTCAATAGACTGCCCTTTTCTTTACCGTTCGTTTGCTTTCTTTCTGTTTCAGCCCATTTCCAGGGCGGCGAACTGCTCCTTGAGCATGGTTTCCTGCTCCCCGCGGGAGCGGGAGATGAATTCGAAGGTCAGGTATTCAGGGTTGATCCAGTCAACGAACGCCCGGACACCGGGACAGGTGAAGGGCAGGTGCCGGTCGCATCGGAAGGCATGGGTATAGACCTGTTCCATGCGCTTCTCTGGATCGTCGGATAGGCACGGCGGATTCGCCGCCACAGACGCCATATAGGCCCCGGTCAGGGACTGATTAAGGTGAATGCCGCGAATGGCCTTGCGGACGGCCTCCCCCTGCTCCTCGATGCGGCGGCGAAGGTATGCGAGGGCCTCCTCCTGAGTGCGCAGCGTGAGGTTTGTATGCATGAGGTGGCCCGTATCCAGCATGATGCCTTT
>CAMHDC010000062.1 GCA_946183765.1 uncultured Clostridia bacterium
GCGAAAGCGAGCGCACCGCCCGGTACGCCGGCATCAAGGTGGAATGGGTCATCATTCGGACCATGGTCCTTTCCGGCGCCCTGTGCGGCTTCATCGGCATGCTGCTGACCGGCGGCACGGATCACACCCTGTCCACCGATCTCGTGGGCGGCCGAGGCTTTACGGCGGTCATGGTGTCCTGGCTGGCCAAGTTCAACCCCATCGTCATGATCCTGACCAGCTTCCTGCTGGTGTTCCTGCAGCTGGGTGCCAAGGAGGTGGCCACCAGCTTCTATCTGAACGAATCCTTCTCCGAGATTTTGACGGGCATCATCCTGTTCTTCATCATCGGTTGCGAATTCTTCATCACCTATAAGATCCAGTTCGCCAAGAGCGGTAAGGAGGCATAACGATGTTGAACTTTCTTGTGACCTTTATTCCGCGGGCCATCATCCAGGGTATCCCCCTGCTGTATGGCAGCACCGGCGAGATTTTAACGGAGAAATCCGGCAACCTGAACCTGGGCATCCCGGGCATCATGTATATGGGCGCCATCTCCAGCGTCATCGGCGCCTTCTACTATGAGACCTTCACCCCTAAGGGTGGTATGAACCCTGTGTTGGCGGTGCTGATTCCCCTGATCTGCTGCCTGATCGGTTCGTTCCTTACCGGTCTTCTCTACTGTTTCCTGACCGTCACGCTGCGAGCTAATCAAAACGTCACCGGCCTTGCCATCACCACCTTCGGCGTGGGCTTCGGCAACTTCTTCGGCGGCTCGTTGATCAAGCTCTCCAACGCGGAGGTCCCCGCCATCGTATTGGGTGGCACCAGCGGCTATATCAAGGCAAGCCTGCCCTTTGCGGATAAGCTTGGCTGGTTCGGTCAGGTGTTCCTGTCCTACGGCTTTCTGGTGTACCTGGCCATCATCATCGCCTTGGTGGCCTCCTACATCCTCAAGCGCACCCGTACAGGCCTGCATCTGCGGGCTGTCGGTGAAAGCCCCGCTACGGCGGACGCCGCCGGCATCAATGTAGTGAAATACAAATACGTAGCCACCTGTGTGGGCAGCATGATCGCAGGTCTTGGCGGTCTCTATTACGTGCTGGACTACTCCAACGGCATCTGGTCACACAACGCATTCGGCGACAGAGGCTGGCTGGCCATCGCCCTGGTCATCTTCACCATCTGGCGGCCCAGTGTCAGCATCCTGGCGTCCATCCTCTTCGGCGGCTTGTATATCCTCTATCTCTACATCCCCACGGGCATGGAGATGGCCATCAAGGAGATTTACAAGATGTTCCCCTACATCATCACCCTCCTGGTGCTGATCATCGTGTCTCTGCGCAAAAAGCGGGAGGACCAGCCTCCTATGTCCCTGGGTCTCCCCTACTTCCGCGAAGAGCGGTAATCCAAAATACGTCAAAGCAGCAGGCTCCGGGCCTGCTTCTTTTTCATGCTTTATACTTTTATTCTCCGTCGTGAATATGGAAACCCTGCTCCCACAGGAACCGGACAGCCAGCTCCGGCCAGTCCATGACCCCGTCGCTGACGAGCGGCAGGTTGTCCCGCCGATACACCAAATCGTCCGCCGTGGCAAGGCCGTGTCGGCCTGCGGCGAACACATGCAGGGAAAAGGGTACGTCCTTCTCCGCCAAGGCCGTGGCGAGGCGCATCGTCCCGTCTGCGGGCACAGAATCATCCGTCCGGGTATGCCATAAAAACACAGGCATCATATCCCGGCGCACCAGTCTGTCCAGGGAGAGCCGATCCTTCAGAGCCTGGTCCTCCCCGCAGAGATTGTCAAAGCTTTCTCCATGGGTTCGACCATAGGAAGCAGACACGGGGTAACAAAGAACGAGTGCGTCGGGGCGAATCGTATCAGGAGAGGCGATGTCCGCTACCTCGGGCGCGTCGTACAGCGTTCCCAGCGTTCCGCACAGGTGCCCCCCGGCAGAGAAGCCCAGAGCGGCCACATGTTTGGTGTCGATGTGGAGCCGGTAAGCGTTGCTGCGAATAAACGTCATGGCCATAGCCGCCTCCCGAAGCGCTACGGGAAAACGAGCCGGTGCACAGGTATAGTTCAGGATAAAGCAGGAAAAGCCCCGGCTGAGAAAACGCATGGCCACAGGCTCCGCCTCCCGAGGTGAAACCCACCGATACGCGCCGCCGGGCATGATGAGAACGGCCGGGAATCGACGGTCAGGATCGACCTTCGCGATAGGTTCTAAGGCATAAACCGTGAGCTGACCGCCGCCAAACCGTGCCCTCTCAGGATAAAGATCGTATAGATTTGCCGTTTCGATATGCATCATCGAAGGGCCGCCATGACCAGAAGTCCGGCAAGAGCGCAGACCAGCTGCACGATGCAGAAGCGGAATACGGTCTGGGTGTCGGACCAGCGGCGCTTTTTCCGGGCCTCATCGTGAAGAGGCGTCAGCAGCCACATCATAAAGGTCTTGCTGTGAAAGGTGCGCATGATCGCCAGCTTTAAAAGTCCCAGCCCGCCGTCCAGCAAAATGACGATGGCGAAGGGCAGGCACAGCAAAAAGTTTCCGGTCAGCAGCACCAGGATGCCCATGAACAGGCCGATGGCCCGGCTGCCCGCGTCGCCCATCATAATGAGGCTGGGCGAGGCGTTGAACAGCAGGTAGGCAAGAACACAACCTATGAGTGTCAAGGCGGAAACAGACCACGCAGAGCCCTCACAGAAGGCATACAGCGCATAGCCCAAAGCCCCCAGGGCGATGACGGACAGGGAGCCGAAATGGCCATCCACCCCGTCGGCGCAGTTGCAGCAATTGATGAACGCCCACAGCAAGAACAGGGCGATGGGCGCAAACAGCCACCAGGGCAGATTTACCCTCCAGCCGAAGACGGTGAAGGCATATTCGGTATGGGTGTTCATGAAGGTTATGAGGGCCAGCAAGCAGATCGCAAGGTCCAGCAATCCCTTCTTGAGCTCGCCCCAAGGCAGATCCGATCGGTCGTCCAGATACCCGGTCAGCATGGCGGCCAGGGTCAAAAACAGGTATGCACACCGTTCCCAGGAAAAAGGCGTCACCAGGAGCGTCACTGCAGCGAATACGGGGATGAACACCACGCCGCTGCCCCGTGCCTTGCCCTTGGATTGTTCGCCGCCCACCGCATAGGCTCGGCCGTGATCCTGAGGCAGCTTGTCCCGAAAGAGAGCGATCAGCGCCGTGCTCAGAGCGAACCCGAGCAGCAGCCCCACCAGCGCGGAGATGGGTGTAGCAGCCAGCATGGCGATTCCTCCCGATTAGAACAGCTTCAGGGTGTATTGATGGGGGAAGGGCTTGATGTCCCAAATGTCCCTGGCATAGTCCAGCACCGTGCGGTCCGAGGAGAAATACCCAGCGCTGGCGGTGTTCATAAGAGCTTTACGGCCAAAGGACAGAGGATCCTGGGTGTCGTAGATGGCATCCAGCTTCCTGTCGATATAGGGAAGCAGCTCGTAGAGCACGAAGTAGTAGTCCGGTTTCTGCCAGCTGTTGCCGTTGACCAGGGAGTTGTAGAGGCTCCTGAACACGCCGGTACCGCCGTCTTGGAAGGTGCCGTTCACCAAAGTGTCCACCACCCGCTTCACCCGAGGTTCATGCTCATAGATGGCCTTGGGATCGTAATAGGGCCGCAGCTCGTTGAGGGTGTCCACACTGGCGCCGAAGCGGTAGTTGTTCTCCTCCCCCGCCGCCTCCAGGATCTCGATGTTGGCGCCGTCATAGGTGCACAGGCTCACCGCACCGTTGAGCATCAGCTTCATGTTGCCGGTGCCAGAGGCCTCGGTGCCTGCCGGGGAGATCTGCTCGGAAATGTCCGCCGCAGGGATAATGTGCTCGGCGTAGGAACAGTTGTAGTTCTGGACGAAGACCACGCGCATACGATCGTTGACGGACTCGTCGTTGTTGATGAGCTTGGCTATCTCGTTGATGAACTTGATGACCGTTTTGGCGATGATATAGCCAGGGGCAGCCTTGGCGCCGAAAAGGAAGGCTGTGGGCGGGAAGTCCTTGATGCGGCCGTCTTTGATACCGTAATAGATGTCAAGAATGGCGAAAGCGTTCATAAGCTGCCGCTTATACTCGTGCATGCGCTTGATCTGAACGTCGAACACGAAGTTATCCGGCAGACGCACGCCCTCCCGAGCGTAGACATAATCGGACAGGGAGCGCTTGTTCTGGCGCTTCACTTCCAGGAACTCCCGGATGTCCTTGGAAGTCATGTGCTCCTTGAGCTTTTCAAGCTCAGAAAGGTCCAGCAGCCATCCGTCGCCGATGCGCTTGGTGATGTAGTCGGCGAGACCCGGGTTGCACAGACCCAGCCAGCGGCGTTGGGTAATGCCGTTGGTCTTGTTCTGGAAGCGCTCAGGATAGAGCTCATACCAGTTCTTGAGCACGTCGTTCTTCAATATCTCGGAGTGAATCTTAGCCACGCCGTTCACTGCATGGCTCACATACACGGCCAGGTTCGCCATGTGGATGCGGTTGCCCTGGATGATGGCGTAGGACGAGCAGTCGATGCCGCGGCTCATGAGCTCGCCGCAGAGCTTGGCGTTGATGCGATAGATGATGTCAAAGATCTCCGGCAGCAGTTCCTTGAACAGGTCCGCGTCCCACTTTTCGAGGGCTTCCTGCATAACCGTATGGTTGGTGTAACCGAAAGTCTTCTGGGCGATATCGAAGCTCTGTTCGAAGGTGAGTCCCTCTGCCATAAGCAGCCGAATGAGCTCTGGGATGCTGACGGTGGGATGGGTGTCGTTGAGCTGGATGGCGTTATGGGCGGCAAACTGCTCCATGGGAAGCTTTTCCCGCTTGAACCGGAGCATCAGGTCCTGCAAGGATGCGGAGGACAGGAAATATTGCTGCTTCAGCCGCAGCTTCTTGCCGGCACGGGTGGTATCGTTGGGGTACAGGACTCGGGTGATGTCCTCCACCGCGTTCTTCTCCTTCACAGCCTCGGCGTATTCCTGCTCGTTGAACATCTGGAAGTCGAAGTCCTCCACGGCTTCGCTCTGCCAGAGGCGCAGGGTCCCGATGTTGTCCGTATGATAGCCGATGATGGGCATGTCGTAAGGCACGGCCCGTACGGTCTGGTCCGCAAACTTCACCAGCACCTCGTGCGTGGGCCGGCGGCGGCTCCAGGGGTCCCCGAAGCGCTGCCAGTCGTCAGCGGCTTCATGCTGATAGCCGTCCCGCCAGCTCTGTTTGAACAGGCCATATTTATACCGAATGCCGTAGCCGTCAAGAGGAAGGTCGTGGGTAGCGGCGGAGTCCAGGAAGCAGGCGGCGAGACGCCCCAAACCGCCATTTCCCAGTGCGCAGTCCTCGATCTCCTCGAACATGTTGATGTCCAGCCCATGCTCGGCGAAGGCCTTCTTTACCTTGCCCAGAATACCCAGGTTATAGAGGTTGTTGTAGACCATGCGGCCCGTGAGATACTCTGCGGAAAAATAGTAAGCGCCCCGGCTGCGTTCATGCTGATGACGGCTCTCGTACCACGTATCGGCGATGCCGTCCATGACCAGCTTGCTCAGGGCGTCGTGAATCTGATAAACGGTGGCCTCGTTGGGGGCGACCTGATGATCCTGCTTCAGTCGTTGCTCGATCTTTTCAAAAATGTTCTCCATGCAAAACCTTTCCTGATATGGGCCCTTTCGCCCAATATGGAGGAATTATACCATACCCTCCGCCTCAATGCAATAGGAAAGTCCAGCCATTGCGTCATGTTTCGACGATTAGACCTGTTTGCGAAAACGTTTTTCCAACATTGCCACAGCCCCGTACATGAGGGCTGCCAGGACGCAGAGGATCACTACAGAGGCCATGACCAGATCCAACTTGAAGACCTGGCCTCCGTAGACGATCAGATACCCGAGGCCGGATTTGCTCACCAGATACTCCCCCACGATGACCCCTACCCAACTCATGCCCACGGAGATCTTCAATGCGGACATCATGTGCGGTACTCCGGCAGGCAGGACCACCTTCATAAAAGTCTGGGCCTTGTTGGCTCCCAGAGTGCGCATCAAAAAACGTTTTTCCGCTGCGGCGGCGGTGAATCCGGCAAGCACCGTCACCGTAGTCACCACTAGGGAGATGAGCACCGCCATGACGATGATGGAACCCATACCGGCCCCGATCCACACGATCAAAACGGGCCCGAGGGCGATCTTCGGCAGGGCGTTCAGCACCACCAGGTAAGGGTCCATCACCTCGTTCACAAAGGGCAGCCACCAAAGAATGACTGCCAAGAGGATGCCGAGGCCCGTACCCAGAAGAAATCCCATAACGGTTTCGTACAGCGTCACACCCACATGGATAAACAAGCTCCCCTCCCTCCACAGCCGCCCGATGGCGGAAAGGACCCGGCTGGGGCTGGACAGGATGAATACGTCGAACCAATCGAAGCGTGCTCCCAGTTCCCAAAGGCCCAGGAAAATGACTAGTACCAAAATGCGAGACAGGCACACGGCTCGACGATGGATGCGGATGGATTTAAGATAGGATAGATGCTCCTTCGTGTATTTCATCAAGCCAACTCCTTCCAAATAGCGGCGAAATATTCTTGAAACGCGGGCGTCTCCCTGCGGCCAAGAGGCGTCAAATCTTGAGGAAAAACCAAGGAAAACTCTTGCTTCAACGTGGCAGGCCGGTCCGAAAAAACCAGCACCCGATCCGCCATGGATACTGCCTCGCCGATGTCGTGCGTCACCAGCAGAGCTGTCTTTCTCTCCGCATGAATGATGGAAAAGACCTCGTCAGCAAGGGTAAGCCGTGTCTGGTAATCCAGTGCGGAGAACGGTTCGTCCAACAGCAGCAGCTCCGGATCCAAAGCCAGAGTGCGGATAAGAGCCGCCTTCTGCCGCATGCCCCCGGAAAGTTGGCTGGGATAGTGAGATAGGAAGTCTCCCAGTCCGTATTTATTCAATAGGGCTATGGTTTTCTTCCGATTTTCATCGGTAAATTTATGCTGCACTTCCAGCCCCAAAACAGCGTTCTGTTCCAGGGTCCGCCACTCCAAGAGATTATCTCGCTGCAGCATATATCCCATGGGACAGGGACCCAGAGGAAAGCACACACGACCCTCAGAGGGCGGGTTCAACCCCATGATCAGAGACAACATGGTGGTCTTGCCGCAGCC
>CAMHDC010000063.1 GCA_946183765.1 uncultured Clostridia bacterium
GCTGGACCCTCGCGGACGGCAGCTGGGCCATCGCCCGGCCCTCCGGCACGGAGCCCAAGCTGAAGATCTACTCCGGCGTCCGGGGCGATTCCGACCAGGATGCCGACGCCAAGCTCGCCGCCCTGGCCGCCGCCATGGACGAGCTGCTGAAGCCGTATCTGGCGTAAACCTCTTTTGTTTGGATAATCAGGAAAAGAGAGCATGTGTTCCACGGAATACATGCTCTCTTCTTATACTCCTTATGGTTTCGCGCTACAGATTCTCCTGCAGCCAGGCCACCATGTCCCGGATGGTTTCGGTCATGGGGCGAGGCTTATAGCCCAACTCCGCCGTGGCCTTCTCATGGGAGTAGAGGGCGTTTGAGCCCACCACACGCAGGGCGTATTCGGTGTACAAGGGCCGCCGATGCGTCGCCTTGGCGGCCATCTCCACAAAGGGTACCGCCGCCTTGCCGAGGAACAGGGGCAGCTCCGGTATGGGTTTTAATCCGGCAAGCTCTCGGACCTCGCCCAGCAAATCCCGCAGGGAAAGATATTCCCCGTTCAGCAGATAGCTCTCTGCGGCCCGACCCTTCTCCGCCGCCAACAGGCACCCTTCCGCCACGTCCCGCACGTCCACGAAATCATATCCCCCTTTTACGTAGGCGGGGAGCTTTCTCTGCATATACTGGATCACCATCTGAAGCAGATGGTTGCCGCCCTTGTCCCCCGGACCCAGGATGCCTGTGGGCAACACCAGCACCGCATCCAGCCCTTGCCGGGCCGCCGCCACCACCGCGCGTGCCGCCTCCGCCTTGGTCTTGGCGTAGCATCCTTCCACCCGGTCGGGGTCATAGTCGTCTATCTCCCGCTGGACCTGCCCCCGGGGCAGCTCCGGGATCGCATGGGAGGAACATACGTGGATCAGCCGCTTCACGCCCGCCTCCCGGCAGAGGGTCAGCACGTTTTGGGTGCCCCCCACGTTCACGGAGCGCACCCGGTCGTCCACTTTTCGGGCGATGGAGATGAGGGCCGCCGTATGGATCACCACCGCTCCTTCGCTCTCTCGAAACAGAGGCGCCAGGGTCTCAGGTCGACACACGTCCCCTTCCACATACTCCACGGCGGCGTCCGTCACCTTCGGCGCCTGGCCCGGCAGCAGCAGGGCCCGGACCCGCTCGCCCCGCTGCAGCAGCGCCCGGATCACCGCCGCACCCACATGCCCCGCGCCGCCGGTCAAGATAAAGTTGCTCATGGCGTGCCTCCCGATCCTGTTGATACATACAGTATAGTATTGACCCATGAAAAAGACAAGAAGAAGGCGCGGCCTTGGCCGCGCCTTCCCACATACACTGTTGTTTTACACCGCCGCAGCGGGGGTCTTCTTTTTCTTGCTCATCAGGTACTGGAAGGCGATGACCGCAGCCACCACCGCCAGGCCCGCGATATCCGTCCAGGTGGAGGGAGCCAGCAGCAGCAGGCCGCCCGCGATGGCCAGGATGCGGATGTACCAGGGCATTTCGGTGAACGTGAAGCCCGCCAGGCCCGAGGCCACGCCGTAGATGCCGATGATGGAGGTGAGGCAGATCAGCGCCACCTGATACCAGTGCTCCACGCCCACGAACATCATGGTGGGATCCATGGCGAACACGTAGGGCACGATGAACGCCGCGATGGCGAGCCGCGTGGCGTTGACGCCGGTCTTCATGGGGTCGGACTTGGCGATGGCCGAGCCCGCATAGGCAGCCAGGGCCACCGGCGGGGTGATGTCGGCCACGATGCCGAAGTAGAACACGAAGAAGTGGGCCGCGATGGTGGGCACGCCCATCTTGATGAGGATGGGGGCGCAGGTGGAGGCCATGATGCAGTAGTTGGCCGTGGTGGGCACGCCCATGCCCAGCACGATGCAGCAGATCATGGTGAAGAACAGGGCGACGATCAGGTGGCTGCCCGCGATGCGGATGATGAAGGAGATGATCTGGGAGGCAAGGCCGGTCATGGCGATGCAGCCCGCCACGCAGCCCGCGATGCCGCAGGCCGCGATGATGGAGATGCAGCTCTTGCCGCCGTTGGCCATGGCTTCCATGAACACGCCGGGGTTCATCTTGGCGCCCTTGAAGAGGGTGCCGCCCGCGGTGGCCAGGAGGCCCAGCACCACCAGCACCGTCAGCACGATGGCGGGGAGGCTGGCGAAGGAGGGCAGGAAGATGTAGGCGAGGAGGGCAAGGCACCCGATGATGCCCACGATCCTATTGCTCTCCATGTTGGCCACCACCACCGCGAACAGGATCGCCATGGCGGCGGAGAAGGCCATGGTCCGAAGGTTGGTGGAGACCATGACCACCAGCACCACCAGGGGGAGGAGCAGGTAGATCTTCTTGATCAGCTGTTTGAACACGGGCAGCTGATCCTTGGGGATGCCCAGCAGGCCGGTGCGCTTCGCTTCCAGATGGACCGCGATGAAGATGCCCAGGAAGTACAGCACCGCGGGCAGGATGGCCCGGACGATGATGCTGGAGTAGGGCACGCCCACGTAGTCGATCATCAAAAAGGCCGCCGCGCCCATGACGGGGGGCATGATCTGGCCGCCGGTGGAGGCCGCCGCTTCCACGGCGCCCGCGAACTCAGGCCGGTAGCCGGTCTTCTTCATCATGGGGATGGTCACGGAGCCGGTGGTCACGGTGTTGCCCACGGAGGAGCCGGACACCATGCCGCACAGGGCGGAGGAGATGACCGCCACCTTGGCCGGACCGCCGCTGGCGGAGCCCGCCAGGGAGTTGGCCATCTGGATGAAGAAGTCGGAGATGCCGGTCCGCTCCAGGAACGCGCCGAAGATGATGAACACGGCGATATACTTGGAGCACACGTCGATGGGCGTGGTGAAGATGCCGGTGGAGGTGTAGAACAGCCGGAAGATCATGGTCTTCAGGGCGCCCACGAATCCCTGCTTCTGGGAGAAGAAGTAGATGGCGTAGCCCACGAAGAAGCCCGCCACGCACAGGATGGGCACGCCCACGCTGCGGCGGCACAGCTCAGCCAGGGCCAGCACGCCGATGGCGCCGATGACGTATTCGTACCACTCCAGATTGATGCCCTTCACCAGCAGGGACTTGATGGTAAAGGCGATGTAGAAATAGGCGAAGGTGCCCAGGATCATGATGATCCAGTCGAACCAGGGGATGTGATTGATCTTTTGACGGCCCTTCTTGGCGGGGTATACCAGATACCCCATCAGCACGCCCAGACCGACGAAGGTGGGCATGCGGACCAGATCCTGCATGGTGGCGAACAGGGTGACGTAGATGGTGTAGATGGAGAAGACGGCCAAAATGCCCTTCACCACATACTCCTGCCAGCCTTGCCAGACCCGGACGTTGCTCTCCGGATCGTAGTTCTTCATGATCTCGTCCACTTCCTCCTGGGAGACCACGTCGAACTCGCCCCGCTCGTGGACCGGCTTTACCTCGGGCGCTTCCTCGACGCCGGCCTTGCGCTTTTTCATAAATGCCATGGAGTCCTTCCTCCGTTGCTATATTTTCGTTCAAATACGGCAGGAGCCGCGCCGCTTTTTGAAAAACCGCCGCAGCTCCTGTGTGTTTACTTTACCCTATGGCCGGGTCCATCACTTCACGGTGATGCCCTTCTCGGCGAAGTACTTGACAGCGCCGGGATGGAAGGGGATGGCCATGCCGTCGGTGGCGAAGGTCAGGTCGATCTCGGCGCCCTTGGCGTGGGCCGCGGTGATCTCGTCCTTGTTCTCGAAGATGGTCTTCACGATGGCGTAGGCCACGTCGTCAGAGACGGAGGCGTCGGCCACCAGCGTGGCCTTCACGGTGACGGTCTGGCAGTCTTCGGGGGTCTTGTAGACGTCCTTGCCGATGGTGTACTTGGCATAGAAGGGGCAGGCCTCCAGAAGCTTGGCCATGTGCTCGTCGTCGATGGAGACCAGGTACACGGACTTGGCGGTGCCCAGGTCGACCACGGAGGTGGTGGGGGCGCCGGCGGTCAGGAACGCGGCGTCGATCTTGCCGTCCTTAAGGCTCTCGGTGGAGGCGGCGAAGGACTGGAAGATGGGCTGGATATCCTTCTCGATGTCCAGGCCGTAGGCGTCGAACACGTCCTTGGCGTTGAAGTAGGTACCGGAGTTCTGATCGCCCACGCAGACGGCGCGGCCCTTCAGATCGGCCACGGTCTTGATGTCGGGGTTGGTGGTGACGATCTGCACGGTCTCCGCGTAGATGCCGGCCAGGATCCGGACGTTGGGCACGGCGCCGGTCTTCTCGAAGGAGCGGGTGCCGTTGTAAGCGTAGGTCATAACGTCGGACTGCACGGTGGCCAGCTGGTAGACGCCGGTGGCCATGTTCTGCAGGTTGTCGGCGGAACCGCCGGTGGAAACCACGTTCACGCTCATGGTGTCGGGGTTCTTCTCATTGAGTACGTTGGCAAGCACGCCGCCTACGGCAAAGTAGGTGCCGGCCTCGCCGCCGGTGCCCATGGTCAGAGAGGCCTTCTTGGGCTTGTCTGCGTCTTTGCTGCCGCAGGCGACCGCGCCGAGGGCCAGGATCACAACCAGGATAATCGCCAGAAACTTTTTCATGATAGCTCTCCTTTTCCATATTTGTTTGCCGGGGATGATTCGGCATTTATATTTTAAGGCAGTCCTGACAAAAATTCAAGTCGTTTTGCGTTTTTTATACGCCTTTTCCGGAATAATCATGCGCAGGGACCGGCTTCTGCAGCGGCTCCTGCGCACGTTTATATACTATTCTGTTTTTGCAGGATTTCCTGCAGGAACGGCCGGATTGCAGGCTTTCCTGCTTGCAATTCTTGCGTCACCCCAGCAGCCTTTGGGCCGCCTTTCTGGCCTCGAAGAGGATGCGGTCCCTGTCCAGCGTCAAAAACGCGCCGTTCTCGTAGAGGATGCGGCCGTCCGCCATGGTCAAACAGACGTCCGCGCCCTGGGCGGAATAGACGAGGTTGGACAGGGGGTCGATATTGGGCGTGAGATGGGGCCGGTCCATGTCCACGGCGACGATGTCCGCCTTGTTGCCCACGCACAGGGCGCCGGTGTCCGTCCGGCCCTGGAGCCGGGCGCCGTTGACGGTGGCCATCTGCAGGACGCGGCTCGGGGAAAGCAGGGTGGGGTCCCGCCGAACGCCCTTATGGAGGATGGAAGCCAGGTGCATCTCCTCCATCAGATTCAAATTGTTGTTGCTGGCGGCTCCGTCGGTGCCCAGGGCCACGGACAGCCCCTCAGAGACCATGGCGGGCACGTCCGCCACGCCGCTGCCCAGCTTCAGATTGCTCTCCGGGCAGTGGACCACGGTGACGCCCCGGTCCCTGAGCAGGGCCCTGTCCTCCGGAGTGAGCCAGACGCCGTGGGCGGCGTAGGCCCGGCCGGCGAAGGCGCCCAGGCTGTCGAACCATTGGGCCGGGGTCAGGCCGTATTTTTCCACGCAGGCCCGCTGCTCCCCTTCCGTCTCCGACAGGTGGATATGCATGCCCGCGCCCCGCTTCTGGGCCTCCTCGGCGGCGGCCCGGACCATCTTCTCCGTGCATGTGTATTCGGCGTGGATGGAAAAATCCGTCTTGATCCGGCCGTCCCCCGCCCCGTTCCATTCGTCGTACAGGGCCAGCATCTCCCGCATCCGGGCGCAGGTCATGGGCGCCTCGTCGGGATCGAAGGACTGCATGGGGCGGCAGAGATTGGCCTTCATGCCGGAGGCGAGGACGGCCCGGGCGGTATACCCGGGGGCCATGTACATGTCCGTGAAGGAGGTGGTGCCCGAGGCGATCATCTCCAGCATCGACAGCTCCATGCCGATCCTGAGGTCCTCGTCGGTGAGCCGGTCCTCCACGGGAAAGACGGTGTCGAACAGCCATTTGTCGAGGGGCAGATCGCTCCCCAGGCCCCGGAGCAGGCTCATGCCCGTGTGGGTGTGGCCGTTGATCAGGCCCGGCAGCAGGAGCTTGCCGGTCATGTCCTTCACCTCGTCGTAGGCTGCCCGGGGCTTATCCGCCCCCAGGTAGTCGATCCGGTCCCCGTCGATCCCCAGATACCCGTTTTTCAGGCAGGTGAAGGCGTCGTTTTCCCAAACGAGGATGTCCCCGTGCGCCAGCAGTCGCTTCATGTGTTTCTCCTTTTAGAGGAATTGATTAAAAGCACGCACCCTTTCTTGAAAGAAAGGGTGCACGCCCAAAGGACTTTAAGAAGGGAAGGTTGGTCGACGCCTATCCTATGCCCTCTTCTTGAGCTTCTCTTTTTTGCGCCGCTTTTTTCTCTTCGTGAAGAGAAAAAAGCGGCAAAAGAAGTCTTCTTTATTCTTTCTTCTCTTCGCCCTTGGCCTGAAGTTTGGCCTGCTCCTGCTGATACTTCTTCTGGAGCTTCAGGGCCTTGCGCTTCTCCCGCCTGGCTTTGCGCCTGGCGCCGCCCTTCACGATCAGCACCACCACGCAGACGATGATCCCCAGGAACACCACCCACACGATGATGATGGGCAGATCGGACACGAAGTTGATGCCGAACCGGGCGAAGCCCTCCTTCACATCCTCCAGGTTCTCTCTGAACCGGCGGGCGATCTCCTGTCCGGCGGTCTCCTTCTCCACGGCGGTCTCCCGCTGTACCTCCTGGATGGAGAGGTGCACGGAGGAGTAGGCGATCTGATCGTCGAAGGTGCGCAACGTGGACTCGTAGCTCTCGATCTCATAGAGCACGTCGGAGAGCCGGTTCTGGATGAGGATGATGTCCTCCACCTTCTCGGCCTTGGCCAGGAGGTCCATCAGCGTCTGCTGCTCGGTGCGAAGGGCCTTCACGTGGCTCTCCAGATCCACGTAGGTCAAGGTCACGTCCCGGGTGTACAGGTTCTTGTAGGTCACGTTCCCCAGCTCCGACACCTGGTCGCAGAAGGCGTCCAGCTGATCCGCCGGGATCCGGGCGGTCACGTCCGCGGACCGCATGCGGTTCTTGTTGTAGCTGTTGCCGTTGATGCTGGAGGCTTCCACGTACCCGCCCACGCTGAGGATGGACCGGTTCAGGTTCGTGAGGAACTCGTCGAACTCCCGGGTCTGGATGGACAGATCCCCGTTCTTGATGATCTTCCGGCCCGCCGCGTTCCCGGTGAGGTTGGCGCTCTCCCCGTTTTCCT
>CAMHDC010000064.1 GCA_946183765.1 uncultured Clostridia bacterium
GTCACGGTGGAGCCCCGGTTGGGATGGATGGTCACCAGTCCCTGAGCCTCCAGCTGCCGCAGGGCCTCCCGCACGGGGATATGGCTCACGGTCAGCGCCGCGGAAACTTCGTCCTGCTTGAGCTGCATGCCGCCCTTGAGCTTGCCGCTGATGATGCCCTCCCGCAGCACGCGGAACACCCATTCCTGGGTCGCGCCAGTACGGGGACCGACCGATTCTGCCAATTCACGATAATCCATGATGCACCTCTCTCACCAAATTCTTTACAATTACCTAATATATTATATAAAGATCGACATGAATAGTCAATCTCTTTATGCAGTATGGTCCGCAAAAACGAGCTGTTTTTCAAGGCGCATTCAGAAAATAGTCCGGTGCATAGAGAAACAGGGACGCCCTTTCGGAGGCCGGACCCACCAGAGGCGCGCCCTCTGCGGTGATCATGGGATGCACGGGGATCACGTAGTAGGACACCATCCCGCCGGAGAGCGCTGACACGTCGTCTGTGAAAGCACATGCCTCCGCGCCTTCGAAGGAAGAGAGCAAGGTGGCGTAGCCGTCCGCCGTCTCCCGATAGAGAAGGTAGCGGATATAGCTCTGTTTGGGCGTGAACCGGACGCTGACCATGTTTGCCGCCCGGACGGCGGAAAGGTCGTCCGGCGGCTCCGGCACGGACCAATAGGGGCTCTCCTCTGTGGGCTCGGTGCCCTTGAGAAAGTATTCCCACACCCCATCGCTTTCGGGCGTGTAGCTGGTGGCCAGGACCGCCTCGTGCTAGGCGTCCATGGTGTAGCCCTCCAGCCGCACCCGGACCACGTCGTCCGGCTGACGAAAGACCGGGGCCGTCCGATGGGCGTAGAGGCCGGTCAGCACCTCCTTCATGAGGGCTGCGGGATAGCCCCCGCCGCCCGAATCCGGGGGCAGGAGCTTGCCGCCACTGTTCTCGTCGAAGCCCATCCAGATCACCGCCGCGTGCTCCGCCGTGTAGGCGGCCAGCCACACGTCCCTGTTCCCGGTCTGATCGCCTACGGTGCCGGTCTTGGCGGCCACCTCCAGGGGAAGGTCGCTGAGAGCCTTGGCCGTGCCGCTTTGGACCACGCTCTGGAGCATGCTGGTGAGGATGAAGGCGGCGCTCATGACCCGCCGGGCGAAGGGACGGCTTTCGTAGATTACACGGCCGTCCCTGTCCTCGATGCGGCGGATCAGGATGGGAGGCCGATACACGCCCCCGGCGGCGAAGGCGGCGTAGGCGGCGCACAGCTCCTTGGGGGAGACCCCGTAGGTGAAGCCGCCCAGGGCCAAAGCGAGACGGGTGTCGTTTCGGTCGAAGGGGATGCCCAGCTGCCGGGCGAAGCTCTTGCAGCGGCCGATGCCCAGCTCAGAAAACAGCTCCACCGCCGGGATGTTCAACGATCGGGTCACCGCCTCCCGCATGGTGACCCAGCCCCGATAGCGGCGGCTGGCGTCGGAGGGGGCGTAGTCCCCGAAGGTGGCGCTTTCGTCCAGCAGCATGTCCGCCGCCGTGTACCCGGCTTCCAGGGCCGGGGCGTAGACCAATATGGGCTTGATCACGGACCCGGGCTGGCGGCGGATGCGCACGGCCCGGTTATAGCCCAGGGCCACGCCCTCGTCCCGGCCCCCCACCAGAGCCGCGATATAGCCCGTGCGGGCGTCGATGAGGCAGATGGCCCCCTGGGCGCTCTCCCCGTTCACCTGGGGAAAGAACCTGTCTTCCCGGAACAGCCCTTCGCACAGGGTTTCCGCCGCCCGATCCATGCCCGTATAGATCCGATACCCGTCGTTCAGGAGCCGGTTCATGGTGATCCCCAGCAGCCGGCAGCTCTCCAGGAGGGCATAGTCCACATAGTATCCCCGCCGTTCCAGGACGGGGTCCCGCCGTAGATGCAGGGGTCGGGCGGCGGCCTCGTCGGCCTCCTCTTCGGTGATCATGCCGTATCCCGCCATCAAATGCAGAATGACGCCCCGGCGGCCCACGGAAGCCTCCGGCCGTCGGCTGGGAGCGAAGCGGGCGGGGGATTTGAGTACACCCGCCAGCAGGGCCGCCTGATCCAGGCTCAGCTCCGGTGCGGACACGCCGAAATACCCCCGGGCGGCGGTCTCGAGCCCGTAGTAGCCGGAGCCGAAGTAGACGGTGTTGAGGTACATTTCAAGGATCTGATCCTTGCCGTAGCGGCGCTCCAGCTGCACCGCCAGAATGGCCTCGTCCACCTTCCGGGAGAGTTCCTTGCGGCTGTTCAGGTGGGTGAGCTTAATGAGCTGCTGGGTGATGGTGCTGGCCCCCTCCACGAAGGCCCCAGCCTTGAGATCGCTCCAGGCGGCCCCCAGGATGCGCACCGCGTCCACCCCCGGATGATCGTAGAACCGGGCGTCCTCGGCGGCGATGAAGGCGTTTTTTACGTGTTCGGGCAGTTCACCGATCCGGACCAGCAGCCGTTCCTCGCCTCCCGAGAGGGCGGAGTACAGCCGATCGTCCCCGTCGAAGACCTGGACGCTCAGCTTCTCGTAGCTCAGCTTCTCCTCGTCCAGCATATGCCAGGCGTCCCGGCTCAGCACGTAGGCGGCCACGACCGCCGCCGGGATAAGGATCAGGGCGGCCATACAAAAAAGCCACCGCTTCAGGCGGCGGTGGGCAGCTCCATTGGTATCTGTGTTTCGTTTCCGTCCCATGATGGCTTAGTATGGGACGAAAGAGGCGTCGGTATGCTATCGGAGCAGGAATCGGCGGACCCGCTTCTGATACAGATTCGCCGCGGCTTCGAAGAGGATGTCCAGCAGGAAGAACACCGCCTCCACGACGAGGATGAGGACCACCACGGGTATGTCCGGCAGCATCTTAAGCACGTCCACCCCCGCCACGGTGTACATGGCCCAGAGGCCCAAAGCCGTGCCCAGGTTGCAGTAGAGGACCGTAAAGACGGACCGGACGGCGGGGACGGTGATGAACTTCTGGAAGAACCGGCGCACGATGCCGTAGTGGCCGATGAGGGTCACGTACATGAACCAGCTCATGCGGTCGGGACAGAGCAGGAACCCCAGGACGGTCACCGTGAGGAAGCACAGCCAGGCCGTGCCGAACAGGTCCTCCTGGACCAAAATGACGATAAAGAAGCCGCTGAGGGCCGCGCACAGGAACCGAAACCCCGTCAGCACCTCCGAAGCGTAGAGAAACAGCAGCGTCAGGGCGGCCACCATGGCGCCCAGGGACACCCGGCGGCTCAGGGGCAGCTTCTTCCGTTCCATCAGTGGCAGCCTCCGCAGTTACACAGACAGTTGAGACAGAGCATGGTGGAGCACCAGTCGCACATGTCGCACTCCTGCCCGCCCATGTTCAAGGGCCCGCTGGCATAGCCGCGCCCCGTGTTCATGACGGTGGCGTAGGCGTTCTGATACTCCATGTTCCCCGGCTCCATGCTGCAGGCCATGGAAAGGTGCTGCCGGGCCTGGTCGTACCAGCCCCAGCGGAAGTAGAGGATGCCGTAGAGGTAGTGCCACTCCGCGTTGTGCAGGGGGATGCCGTCCAGCACGGACCGGGCGGCGTTCAGATTGTTCTGGGAGAAGTAGCTGCGGACCCGGGAGAACTCCTGGGCGTAGTCCCCGGCGTAGCTCCCCTGGCTCTGCCAGTAGCTGCCCTGGGAGTAGGTGCTGTGGCCGTGGGAGTTGTACCCGCCGTAGGAAGAGGAGCCGCCGTAGCCGGAGGTGTCCTTCTTCTTGGTGAGCATCTCGTAGGCCTGGTTGATCTCCTTGAGCTTCTCGTTGGCCATGTCCTTCATGGGCCCGTCGGCATAGCGGTCGGGATGATATTTTTTGACCAGGGCGAGATATGCCTTGCGGATCTCCTCCTGGGAGGCGTTTTCGCTGACGCCCAATACCTTATACGGATTCATGACCGACCTCCTTTCCGCTTGCTTCCAAAACTTTCCGGGTGCGCTCGGGGCATCCCAGGGTGAGCACGTTTTCCATGATCCCCCGATCCCGGCTGGGGGACAGCAGGTCGAAGGCCTTGTGCGCCTCCTCCAGCGAGGCGTAGAGCCCGAAGGCCGCGTCCTCCCGGGAGGCGTTCACCTTCAGATAGGGGTTGAAGGTCCCCTTCTTTTGGTCCTTTTCCCGATCGTCCCAGGCGTCCATGAGGTAGATCCATCGGCCCAGGTTGTAGAGGAGCCATTTCAGCGGCAGCTTTTCCTGCTCCGGGAAGGGGAGCATGTCCCCCAGGGCTTCGAGATACTTGCCCGTGGGGTCCGCCGCCGCGTCCGTCCGCCCGTCGTCTTGCTCCATGGCGGCCTGGTCCCGGCAGAATTGCTCCGTCCGCGCCTTCAGCTCCGGGTAATCCCGCCCGGCCTTCCTGACGGCTCCCTTCAGCAGCAGGGCCGCCGCACCCTTGACCGGGTCCCGTTCGTCCCGCCAGTCGTCCAGGCACTTGTAATAGGCGAGGAGCACGTTCACCGCCGCGGCGAATTTCAGGGCCGGGGTCTCCAGACGGTACTTGCGCTGGGGATCGTGGCACCGGTGGAGGCAGCGGCAGCGCTTGGCGTCCACCGCTTCCCCTAGCTCCCCGGAGAAGAGCAGGGCCAAAAACGCGCAGTCGTATTGAAGGAACAGGGGGGAGAAGGGACCGTAATTGCGCTTCATGCACTTACACAGACCGCAGTACCAGCTTTTATAGCTGGCGGCCTCCCGCACCTTCAATTCCGATTCGATTGTGCCTACATACCCAAACATAGAGCCTCAATAGGGATATTATAGCAGAAATCCGGGTTTGTGCATATTTGAAATGTGAAAAAGATGGGAAATGGTGCGTGAAATCAGGCTGCCGGGACAGGCTAAGGCCATGATCTGGCTGTTCTTCGCCGCCCTGACCCTGCTCTATCTGCTGCTTTGGCCCTTCAGCCTCCGGCTGGACGCCCGGCTTTCACCCGCCTGCGGGCGAGGGGAGCTGGTGGCGGCCTCCCTCCTTCGGCTGCGGTTCGAAGGGGACTTTTTGCAGCCGCCCTATCTTCGCCTGTACGCCCTGGACGGCCGGGGCCGGCGCAGACCCCTGGGCGTCGGTCGCAGGAAAAAAGGCGGCTTCGTCCCCGCCGTCCGGGGCAAGCACCTCGCCATTACCCTTCACGTGGGGCTGGAAGCGGACGGAGCCCTGACCGTGGAAGCCCTGGGCCTGCTATATGCCTTGCTGGAAACAGCCGGGGAGCTTTTTCAAATCGATCTCGTTCTGCGGCCGGACGCCTGCTTCGACAAAAACATCTGCGCTCTGCGGGTTTCGGGAATAGGCCGCTTCGTCCTGGCACAGAATATCCTCGAATATCTGAAAGGAAAACACATACATGCAAAGCGTTGAATCCATCATCGAGACCACCATGGCCCGCTTGAAGACCATCGTGGACGTGAACACCATCGTGGGCGAGCCCATCCCGGCGGGGAACGGGGTGGTGGTGCCCGTGTCCAAGGTCAGCTTCGGCTTCTTCTCTGGCGGCGGGGAGTACGCCCCCGCGGGCAAGGTGGCCGGAGCCGCCCTGGCGGAGCAGAATACCTTCCCCTTTCTGGGCACCGCCGTGGCGGGCGTGTCCCTGACCCCCAAGGCCTTTCTGGTCACCACTGAGGAGGGGGTCACCGTGGTCCCCGCCAACTACGACTCCACCCTGGATCGACTGGTGGGACAGCTCCCCAAGTTCGTGAAGGAGATACGGCTGAGCCTGGCGCAGAAGGAGCGGGAGAAGGAAGGGGAAGCGTGGTAAGGCGCGTCCGGCTGCTGCTGCTCGCCGCGCTGCTGCTTCTTCCGGGTCAGGCCCGGGCGGCGCAAAGGGAGGAAAGGATCACCGCCAAGGCCTGGGCGCTCGCGGAGGCGGGCAGCGGACGGCTGCTTCTGGGGGAACACGAACACGATCGGCTCCCCATGGCCAGCACCACGAAGATCATGACCGCCCTGCTCGTCATCGAATCGGGAGAGGATTTGGATGTGCTCGTGACCGTGCCCCCGGAGGCGGCGGGCACCGAGGGCTCCTCCATGCACCTTAATGCGGGGGAGAGGCTCAGCCTGCGGGACCTTCTCTACGGCCTGATGATGGTCAGCGGGAACGACGCGGCGGTGGCCCTGGCCATCCATCTTGACCGGTCCGTGGCAGCCTTCGCGGTGCGGATGAACGAGAAAGCGGCGGCCCTGGGCTGTGAGGACACCCATTTTGTGAACCCCAACGGCCTTCACGATCCCGACCACTACACCAGCGCCGCCGACCTGTGCCGCATGGCCGCCGCGGCCATGAAGCTGCCCGTCTTCCGGGAGCTGGTCAGCGCCCAGCGGTACACAACCGCCACCGGCGACAGGCCCCGGACCTTCCGCACAAAGAACAAGGTCCTGACCCGGGTGGAGGGCGGCTGCGGCGTCAAGACCGGCTTCACCAAGAAGGCGGGCCGGTGCCTGTGCTTCGCGGCCCAGCGGCAGGGGATGCTGCTCATCGGCGCGGTGCTGAACGCGCCGGACATGTGGAACGACGCCGAGATCATTTTGAATAAAGGTTTTTCCGAATTCGAGCTGAGCGCCTTCTTGCTTTCGGGGCAGGCCGTGGGCTCGGTCCCCGTAGTCGGCGGCACGAAAAAAACGTTGCCTGCCGCGGCGAAAGAGGATATACTGTATCCCGTCAGGAAGGACGGACGGGACGAGGCGGCGCTGGAGATCCGCCTGGCGGACAGCCTGCCGGCCCCGGTAAAAGCGGGCGCAGCGGCGGGCGAAGCCGTCCTCACGGTGAACGGGGAACGGGTTAAGACCGTTTCGCTGATCGTCCGGGAGGGGACGGCGTCCCTGACCTTCGGCTGGTTCTTCCAAGAGGTCATAGAGGCGTATATCGTCTCATAGAAAGGAATGCGCATGGGGGAGCGACTGCAAAAGTTCATGGCGGCGGCGGGGGTGGCCTCCCGTCGGGCCTCGGAAAAGCTCATCGAGGAGGGCCGGGTCACGGTGAACGGCACCGTGGCCACCCTGGGCATGTCCGTGGAGGAAGGGGATCAGGTGCTGCTGGACGGGCAGCCCGTCTCGACGACCCAGAAGCGGATCGTCATCCTCTTCTATAAGCCCCGGGGCGTCATCTGCTCCAGC
>CAMHDC010000065.1 GCA_946183765.1 uncultured Clostridia bacterium
CCCAGCGCCGGGTCCCGGGATCAGAACCGGAACCGGAACAACAACAATTACGACAAGGACAAGAAGGCTAAGAACAAGAAAGCCATGCAGAAAGAGAACGGTCCCGACCTGGTGTGGGACGAGGACGGCTCCATGGGCAGCCGCCGCAAGGGCAAGAGCAACAAGCAGGAGGCGGTCAAGCCCGCCCCGGTGGTCATCGATCACGCGGTGATCACCTCCGAAATGATCACGGTCAAGGAGCTGTCCGAGAAGATCGGCAAGCCCGCCGCCGAGATCATCAAGAAGCTGTTCCTGCTGGGCATCATGGCCACCATCAACCAGGACATCGACTTCGACACCTGCGAGCTCATCGCCAGCGATTACGGCATCACCCTGGAGCAGCAGATCGCCAAGTCCTATGAGGACGTGCTGGCCGACAACGCCCAGGAGGAGGATCGGGAGGATCAGCTCCAGCCCCGGCCCCCGGTGGTCACCATCATGGGCCACGTGGACCACGGCAAGACCTCCCTGCTGGACGCCTTCCGCCACAGCAACGTGACGGCGGGCGAGGCCGGCGGCATCACCCAGCACATCGGCGCCTATACCGTCATGTGCAAGGGTCGGCAGATCACCTTCATCGACACGCCGGGCCACGAGGCCTTCACCTCCATGCGCGCCCGGGGCGCCCAGGTCACGGATATCGTCATCCTGGTGGTGGCGGCGGACGACGGCATCATGCCCCAGACCATCGAGGCCATCAACCACGCCAAGGCGGCCAACGTGCCCATCGTAGTGGCCATCAACAAGATCGACAAGCCCGGCGCTGATCCCGATCGGGTCACCCAGCAGCTGACGGAATACGGCCTGGTCAGCGAGGACTGGGGCGGCGACACCATCGTGGTCCCCGTGTCCGCCAAGAAGAACATCAACCTGGACACCCTTCTCGAAATGGTCCTGCTGCAGGCCGACGTGCTGGAGCTCAGGGCGAACCCCAACCGGCTCGCCAAGGGCACCGTCATCGAGGCGAAGCTGGACAAGACCAGAGGACCTCTCGCCACCGTCCTGGTCCAGAACGGCACGCTGAAGAAGGGCGATACCATCATCGCCGGCACGGCCTACGGCCGCATCCGCGCCATGATCGACGACAAGGGCCGCACGGTGAACACCGCCGGTCCCTCCACGCCTGTGGAGATCCTGGGCTTCAACGAGGTGCCTGAGGCGGGCGACGTCATGAACGTGGCCGACGCCGACAAGCTGACCCGCCAGGTGGCCGAGGAGCGCAAGGATAAGATCAAGGCCGCTCAGGTCAAGGCCATGCAGAAAGTCTCTTTGGACGAACTCTTCAACCAGATGGCCGAGGGCGAGCTGAAGGAGCTGAACATCATCGTCAAGGCCGACGTGCAGGGCTCCGCCGAGGCCGTGAAGCAGTCCTTGGAGAAGCTCTCCAACGACGAGGTCCGGGTCCGCTGCATCCACGCCGCCGTGGGCGCCATTTCGGAGAGCGACATCATGTTCGCTTCCGCCAGCAACGCCATCGTCATCGGCTTCAACGTCCGGCCCGACGCCACGTCCCGTGCCCTGGCCGAGAAGGAGAAGGTGGATATCCGCACCTATCGCGTCATCTACAACGCCATCGAGGACGTGGAGGCCGCCATGAAGGGCATGTTCAAGCCCGTGTTCAAAGAGGTGGAGATGGGCCGCGTGTCCGTCCGCAACACCTTCAAGATCAGCGGCGTGGGCACTATCGCCGGCGCGTACGTCCAGGACGGCAAGGTCACCCGCAGCGCCCAGGTCCGGGTGGTCCGGGACGGCGTGGTGGTCTACGACGGCAAGATCTCCTCCCTCAAGCGCTTCAAGGATGACGTGAAGGAGGTCGCCTCCGGCTACGAGTGCGGTATCTCCTTCGAGAACTTCAACGACGTCCACGAGGGCGACGTGATCGAAGCCTACACCATGGAGCAGGTGGAGCGATAAGGACCAAGTGACGCGGGTGTCGTAGCGGCACCCGCTTTTTATCGAAAGGAAGAAAAATATGGCTAACAACAGAACGGAACGGCTCAACGAGGAGATCAAGAAGACCCTGTCGGGCATCATCTTCGATATGAAGGACCCCCGCATCTCCGCCATGACCACCATATCCGAGTGCAGCGTGACCCGGGACCTGAAGTACTGCAAGGTCAGCGTGTCCGTATACGATACCGACGAGCAGGCCCGGAAGGACACCATCGCCACATTGAACAACGCTTCGGGCCATATCGGCTGGGAGCTGGGCAAGCGGATGCAGATCAGGGCCATCCCCAAGTTCAAGTTCGTCCTGGACGAGGGCATCGCCTACAGCGTTCATATCGCGGACCTGCTCAACAAGCTGAATCTGGACGGGGAGAACAAGCCCGATGCTGAGTGACGCCGTAGCCTTCCTGCGGGCGCATACCGACTTTCTCCTGATCGCCCACGTGGCCCCCGACGGGGACGCCTTCGGGTCCTGCCTGGCCCTCAAGAAGCTCCTGGAGCAGCTGGGGAAGCGGGCGCGGGTCATCTGTGACGACCCCGTGCCCCATCTCTACGGCTTTTTGCCCGGAGCGGGGGAGGTGCTGCCCGGGGACGCAGCCGTGGACGCGGCTGCCTTCGTGGCCGTGGACTGCGCCGACGCGGGCCGTGCCGGGAAACAGTGGCCGCGGGCGAAGGGAAAGCCCAGCCTGTGCATCGACCACCATATCACCAATCCCGGCTTTGCCGACGTGAACTATATCGAGAACTGCGCCGCCACGGGGGAGCTGATCTGCCTGCTCTATGAGGCGTTCGGCGCGGAGATCTCTGCCGAGGCGGGCGTATGCCTCTATACCGCCATCGCCACGGACACGGGCAACTTCGCCTATTCCAGCGTGAGCCCCCGGACCTTCTCCCTCATGGCGAAGGTCATGGAGAGCGGCTTCGATCTTCCTGAATGCAACCGGCTCCTCTACCGGAACGAGCGCCTTCAGAAGCTGCGCATGACCGCCCGCACGGTGGAGAACGCCAGGCTCTATCGGGACGAGCAGATCATCGTGGGCGTCCTGTCCAAGGCGGAAACGGAGGCCGTGGGCGGCCTCAAAGCCGATGCGGAGGGCATCATCGACTGCCTTAGGGACGTGGAGACCGTGATTGCCGCCTGCTTCCTGCGGGAGGAGGGGGAGAACGAGGTGAAGGTGAGCCTGCGCTCCAAGGCGAAGGTGGACTGCGCGGCCCTGGCGCGGGCCATGGGCGGCGGCGGCCACGTGCGGGCTGCAGGCGCGACCCTGTATATGCCCCTGGCGGCAGCGGAGGCTGAGGTCACGAAAGCGCTGCTTTCCGCCTTCGATAACCTATGATCAGGGAAGGCATCGTACCGCTGCTGAAGCCGCCCGGCCTGTCCAGCTCCGACTGCGTGGTGGACGTGCGGCGGCTTTTCGGCGAGAAGCGGGTGGGACATCTGGGCACACTGGACCCGGGCGCGGCGGGCATTCTGCCCGTATGCGTGGGCCGGGCGGTGCGCCTGTTCGACTATTTGGTGGACAAGGACAAGACCTATCGGTTCGAACTCCTGTTGGGGACCGCCACGGACACCCAGGACAGCTTCGGGCAGGCGATCGAGGCGGGACCGAGGGATATTCCAGCCGCCGCCCTGGAGGCCGTTCTGCCCCGTTTTACGGGCGATCAGGAGCAGCTGGCTCCCGCCTATTCCGCCCTCAAGAGCAACGGACAAAAGCTCTACGATCTGGTCCTGCAGGGGAAGGAAGTGCCGGAGAAGCGCCGTCCCGTGACCATCAGCGACCTGACGCTCCTGAAGCAGGAGGGGGAGGGGCGGTTTCTTTTGGAGATGACCTGCTCCCGGGGCACCTACGTCAGGACCGTGTGCCACGATCTCGGCCACGCCCTGGGCACCTGCGGCCACATGGGGGCCCTTCTTCGGACCCGGTCCGGTCCCTTTTCGGTGGAGCGCGCCTTCACCGTGGAGGAGCTCAAAGCCATGAAGGAGGCGGGGGAGCTCGGCAGGGCCCTGATCTCCTGTGAGGAAGCCCTTCGGCAGTTTCCGGCCCTTACCCTGCCCGAGGATCGGCTGATCCCCACCCGAAACGGCCTTCCCACGGATCTGCATGGGAACGACCGGCAGCCCGATGGGACGGTTCGCCTCTACAGCGGCGGCCTGTTCCTGGGCGTAGGAAGGATAGAGAAGAACAGAGCGCGCCTCTGCGTGCACCTGTACGAATAGAGATTTATGAACGAACAGACCAAAAAATCGAGATCGGTCCTGGCCCTGGGCATGTTCGACGGGGTCCATCTGGGCCACCGGGCCCTCATCCGCCAGGCGGCGGAGGCGGCCCGAAGGCTGGGCGCCGAGGCCGTGGCCTTCACCTTCACCGACGCCCCGGGAAAGCTTCTGCATCTGCCGGTGATCAGTCTGTCCACCCCCGCCCAGCGCGTTTCCTGGCTGAAGGAGGCCGGGGCCGACCGGGTGGACATGGTGGACTTCACCCAATCCTTCGCGGACCTGTCCCCAGAGGGCTTCCTGGCGTATCTGCGGGAGCGGTACGACGTCGCCGCCCTGGCCGCCGGGTTCAACTATACCTTCGGCAGATACGGGGCCGGCACCGCCGAGACTTTGAAACAGCTGGGGGCGGAGCACGGCTTCCCCGTGCTCATCGCGGAACCGGTGCTCCTGGACGGGGAGCCCGTGTCCAGCACCCGCATCCGCGCCCGGATCAGCGAGGGGGCCATGGAGGCCGCCGAAGCCCTGCTGGGCCGTCCCTACACCCTGACCGGCTCCGTGGTCTCCGCCCGGCACATCGGCCACACCCTGGGCTATCCCACGGCCAACCTGGAGACGGGGGAGCAGCTGCTGCCCAGGGACGGGGTATACGCCACCTATGCCGTCTTGGACGGCGCGGCCTGCCCCGCCGTGACCAACGTGGGCAGGAACCCCACCGTGGCGGGCTTGCGGCGGACCGTGGAGACCTTCATCCTGGACGGCGCGCCGTCTCTCTACGGGGCGGAGCTGTCCGTAGCCTTCCTTTCCCGAATCCGGGAGGAACGTTCCTTCCCTTCCCTGGAGGCCCTTTCCCGTCAGATCGGGGAGGACGTGAAAACGGCGAAAAAACTTTTTGATTTCGAGAAAAAAACTGTTTACAACCCGAAGGGTTTGTGATACAGTATCGAAGGTTAAACCGCAGACTGGGTCCAAGCGTGTCTCCGGGCCGTTTTCGACCTTCACTTTCGCTCAGTTTGCGGGGCTAAAATAAAAGGAGGATATACCAATGACCAAACAGGAGATCATCACCAAGTTCGCCCTGCACGAGGGCGACACCGGTTCCCCCGAGGTACAGATCGCGCTCCTCACCGAGCGGATCAACCACCTCAACGAGCACCTTGCCACCAACAAGAACGACCATCACAGCCGCCGCGGCTTGCTGAAAATGGTCGGCCAGCGCCGTGGCCTTCTCAACTATCTGAAGGAGAAGGACATCGAGCGGTATCGTGCCATCCTGGCAGCGCTGAATCTGAGAAAGTAACGACAAGGCAGGGAGGCGGGCGAAGAACCCGCCTCCGTTTTTGGGCGCTCCTTCCTCCTTTGCGTCCCGAAACCGGCTCATGCGACACAGGAATTAATTAAGAAAGAGGATATAAAGAGGAATGTTCAAACAGTTCGAGACCATGATCGGCGATCGCAAGCTCATCGTCGAAACCGGCAAGTATGCCGAGCAGGCGGGCGGTTCCTGCCTGGTGCGCTGCGGCGGTACCGCGGTGCTGGTCTGCGCCACCGTGGCTAAAGCGCCCCGGGACGGCGTGGATTTTCTGCCCCTGTCCATTGAATTCGAAGAGAAGCTCTACTCCGTGGGCAAGATCCCCGGCGGCTTCATCAAGCGGGAAGGCCGTCCCTCCGAGAAGGCCATCCTGACCGACCGGCTCATCGACCGGCCCCTCAGGCCCCTGTTCCCCAAGGGCTTCTACAACGACGTCCAGGTCATTGCCACCTGCCTGTCCGTGGATCAGGACGTGCAGCCCGACATCCTGGCCATGCTGGGTTCCAGCATCGCGCTGTCCATCTCCGAAGCCCCCTTCATGGGCCCCACCGGCTCCGTGGCCGTGGGCTATGTGGACGGCAAGTACATCCTGAACCCCGGTGTGGAGGATCGGGAGAACAGCCGCCTCACCCTCACCGTGGCCGGCACCAAGGACGCCGTCATGATGGTGGAAGCCGGTGCGCAGGAGCTCACCGAGGAGGAGATGCTGGGCGCTATCCTGTTCGCCCATGAGGAGATCAAGAAGATCTGCGCCTTCATCCAGGGCATCCAGGACGAGATCGGCAAGCCCAAGATGGAGGTCAACATCCATAAGCCCGCCGAGGAACTGGACAAGGCCGTCCGTGCCTTCGCCATGGACAAGGTCGTCTGGCAGATGGACACCTTCGACCGCCACGAGCGGGAGGTCCGCACCGAGCAGGTGAAGGCCGAAGTCCACGCCGCCTTCGACGAGGAGCATCCCGAAGAGGGCAAGGACATCGACGCCATCCTGTACAACATGACCAAAGAGGTCATGCGTGACAAGATCATCAACAAGAAGATCCGTCCCGACGGCCGCGGCCAGGAGGAGATCCGGCCCATCTGGTGCGAAGCGGGCATCCTGGAGAGGACCCACGGCAGCGCCGTGTTCACCCGTGGCCAGACCCAGGTCATGACCATCGCCACCCTGGGCACCATCGCCGAAGCTCAGATCCTGGACGGCATCGGCCTCGAGGACTCCAAGCGGTACATGCACCAGTACAACATGCCTCCCTACAGCACCGGCGAGACCCGTCCCGTGCGCAGCCCCGGCCGCCGCGAGATCGGTCACGGCGCATTGGCTGAGCGGGCCCTGCTGCCCGTGCTGCCCTCCGAGGAGGAGTTCCCCTACTGCATGCGCCTCGTGTCCGAGGTCATTTCCAGCAACGGCTCCACCTCCCAGGCCTCTATCTGCGCCAGCACCCTGGCTCTGATGGACGCAGGCGTGCCCATCAAGAAGATGGTGGCCGGCGTGGCCATGGGCCTCATCAAGGACGTGGACACCGGCAACATCGCCGTGCTCACCGACATCCAGGG
>CAMHDC010000066.1 GCA_946183765.1 uncultured Clostridia bacterium
CGGGCGTTGCCGATATGGAAGAAGTTGTACACCGTGGGACCGCAGGCGTACATGGAGACCTGACCTTCCTTCTGCGGCACGAACAGCTCCTTCTTGCGGGACATGGTATTGTAAATGTACATGAAATACTCCCTTTCTCTCCTGTCAAATTTAGAAAATTATATGAAATTTGCATGACGTTGTCAATCCGAATTTGACTTATGCCCCCAGGGATAGTACAATACTTTCGATACGAATGCATGGCGACAGATCGCGGGCATATGCCCGCGCGGGGAGCGCATACTATATGAAGGAGCTTTGGATGAAACGAAGGATCGTATCTCTTCTTTTTGCAGCATTGCTGTTGCTGCCGGTTTCCGTAACGATGGCGGCTGCCGCCCCCGTGACAATCACCTCGGAGGACGTGCGGGGCAACGTGGGCGACACGGTGACTGTCACTGTCAACATTGAGGTGGAGCCTCCCAAGCTGGGGCAGACCATGGACTCGCTGCAGTTCGTGATGGAGTATGACAGCGCTGCCTTGGAATATGTGGGCATTCAGGAATTGAATCAGGATCGCATGAACATCCTGGGCGTGCAGTATACCTGCAGCGTTACCACCAAGGCGGGCGCGATGGCTTTTACAGCCGCTTCTTCGGACGGCTGTTCGGGCAGCGGTGTGCTGATGCACGTTCGCTTCAAGATCCTGTCCGCCGTGAGCACCATGCTGGTGCTGAAGAAGGTTTCTTATTCCTTCGTCACCTCCAGCACCGGCAGCCAGCGGGGCTATACGGGCGGTACCATGAACCTGGGCCGGATCACGGGCCAAAGCGTTCCCACCACCATTCCGCCGTTTACCAACTCACCGGCGAACAGCCAGCCACCTGCGGCCGTTTCCACTGACGAGCCTCGCTTCCCGGTGACGGAAGTAACGGCGGCCCCCGGCACGAGCCCCGCACCGGAGAACAACAACGGCGACAGCGATATTTTGGCCTATATCGTGTTTGGCCTGTTCATCGTGGTGGCACTCCTCATCTGCGTGGTACTCACGCTCATGATCGTGCGGCGAGGTAAGAACAAGGCCCGGATCAAATATTTCGAAGACGATGAGGACGAGGAGGATATCCTGACGGTCCCCGAGGCGGAGGAATCCTACGATGAGGGACGCTACGCCAAGAAGCCCGACGAAGAAGAGCCTTTGGAGGAGGAACCGTCTGAGCAGGAAGAACCGCCCATCGAGATCGTGCGCAGAGGCAAGAAATAAGGACATACAAAAGGTGACGGTCGAGTGGCCGCCACCTTTTCTCTACGATAATTGTATTTAGCGAACAGTCACCTTCTGACCGTCGGTGAACAGATGCACGTCCCCGTCAATGGTTCGAAGGGTGGTGATGTCCATGGCGGTGAGTGCATCCAACGTTTTCAACGCAGCCGGATTTTTTTCCGAGTCCGTGACGATAGCAAACTGGGGCAGGGACAGGGCCAGCATGGCCGGAATGTTCTTGTTCCACTTGCCGTGACAGGGCATCTTGATCACGTCGCAGCCCAACTCGTAGCCCTTGTAGCATAGGTCTTTGAACCATCCGCCCTCTGCATCCGCCATGAACACCAGGCGTGTCTGTCCGTAGGTGACGGCGGTGACGAGGGACATGGCGTTGTCGTTCGCCTTCTCAGGATCGTAGGTCTGGGTGGAGACCCAGACGGTGAAGGAAGCTCTTCCCAGATCGAATGCTGCGTCGGCGGACAGTCGCTCGACGGGGATGTCGCGATCCTGGATGGACGATTCCATGATTTCATAGAAGTCGCTTTCCCGCACGTAGTCCGGCAGGACTACTTTCTCGATGGGGATATTCGCGCTCAGATCTTTGAAACCACCGATGTGATCTCTGTCGAAATGGGTCAAAATCACCAGATCCAGCTTCTTCACCTGGAGTTTGTCGAGCTCCCGGAGGATATCGTTTCCGTCGTCCTCTTCGCCCGTGTCGATGAGCACGTTGATTCCGTCGAAAGAAAGCAGCGAACAATCCGCCTTCCCAATGGAGAAGGTGTAGATATCCATGCCCACATCGGGGGCAGGGGTGCAGCCTGTGAGCATGGCCAGGCATAAAAGAATGGAAAGAAAGATTTTCATATGAACAGTGTATCGAAAGAACCAACGTTTAGCAAGTGAAACTGCCGTGAACTTTTCTTTGGGAACGAAAAAATTCATAGACGGATTATGGACGGCAGGGCTACAAGATGGTATACTACACCATAAAGCAAATTGCAGGAGGCTCAAAATGGAAGAGTACAGCAAGGTCGACGCAAGAGCGTATATCGCGGAAAAGTTCGCTGCCCAGGGGGATTTCAACATCCTGCCCAAGGACGTGTTTGGAAAGATGCTGGATGCGGTGATGGATCTGGACGAATCGTTCATGGCGGAGACCGGTGTGAACGACGGCGCCGTCTACGACGACGACCAGGCCTTCGAATACATGATGAAGAAGCTCCAGGAAGCGTTTCCCGAGCAGAAGATGTATGCCATGCGATTCGTGGAAGATTATATGGAGTACAGCGAAGCGTATTTGGAGAGCGCGGGCCTCATAGACTGGGAGTAAATAAGAGGATCTTTCATGGGCACCCTGAAACGATTGGGCGTATTCGACAGCGGCCTGGGCGGTCTCACCGTCCTCAACGAAGTTTGCAAATATAATTCCGGCCTGGACGTGGTCTATTTCGGTGACACGGCCCGGGTCCCATACGGCTCCCGCACGGTGGAGACCATCACCCGCTACGCTGAGCAGGACGTGCGTTTCTTGCTGTCTCAGGGCGTGCAGGCCATCTTGATCGCCTGCGGCACGGTGAGCACCAACTGTCTGCCTGCTCTGCAGAAGAGCTTTTCCCTGCCCATCGTCGGGGTGATCGACGCCGGCTGCCAGGCTGCGCTGCAAGCTTCCCAATCGAAGTGCATCGGCGTCATCGGCACCCGCGCCACCGTCAATTCCCACGCCTATGAACACCGGATACGGCAGCTCTGCCCCGAGGCGAAGACGTGGGGCGTGGAGTGCCCTCTGTTCGTGCCGCTGATCGAGAACGGCTTCGCGCCGGATGATCCCATCACGAAGATGACGGTGGAACGATATCTCTCCGCATTCAAAGATACAGGCGTGGACACCGTCATCATGGGCTGCACACATTATCCCTTCCTCGCCGACACCCTGGAACAGTACATGCCAGACGTAACTTTCATCAACGTGGGAAAGGCTCTCTCCTTCGGCCTCAAAAAGGATTTCAATCTGGCAGAAACCGACGCCCCTAACACAGTATCCTACTTCGTCAGCGACGAGGACACCGGCTTTTTGAACATCGCAAGACGGTATTTGGATGCTGTTTCGGCTGACAACGTGCAGAAGGTGAATATCGATCAATTCTAACGCGCATACCCTCCGCTCTGACCGCATATAGTTGAGCAAAGGTCAGGGGAGCGAGGGAGCGCATGAAGCAAGATCGAAAGAAAAATCCTGTTTGTACGGTCGATACATGGTTCAGAACGGGGCCACGGTGCGGGAAACCGCCCGCATTTTCGGAACTTCCAAGTCTACGGTTCACAAGCTGGTCACGGGACGGCTGAAGCGGGCCGATCCCACCCTGTATGCCGAAGTCAGACGCGTCCTGGATACAAACAAAGCCGAGCGGCATATCCGCGGCGGCCTGGCAACTCGGGAGAAATATCTGCACGAAAGGGAAGAAACCTGATCCTACCTTTCAGTACAAGCAACGCAGGCCGCGTAAACATGTTTTGCGCCGGCCTTTTTCAATGCTTTGGCACATTCGGAGAGGGTGGTACCGGAGGTGACCACGTCGTCGATCAATACGATGGATCGGCCCTGGCATTCGGGCGCCGCCTGAAAAGCACCCTTCAAATTCTTGCGGCGCTGTGTTCCCTTCTGAAGTTTTTGCTGGGGCGTGCGGCGGGTGCGTACCAGCAGCTCCCGGCAGATGGGGATGCCATACCGGGAGGAAACATATTCGGACAAAAGAAAGCTTTGATTGTAGGTTCTCCTATACTCCCGCAGCCAGTGCAACGGCACAGGCACCAGCATCTCGGCACGCCATTCCTCCGGGATGGAGATAAATTGAGCGAGAAAGGGCGTGTAGTCCCGTCGCTCTCCGGTTTTGAAACGATAGAATATGGTGCCCAGTTCATCGCAGTAGCGGAGCCCGGCAGTCAGCCCGTCCAGACCTTCCGGCGGGGCAGGGGAGATGGCCAGCTTCAGCGTTCGGCGGCATTCGTCGCAGAGGCCGTCCTCGCTCATCGGGAATTCCCGCTCGCACAGGAAACAGCGATGGGGCGGCGGAGCCGCCAGGGAAATAAGGAGATCCTTGATCCGGTTCATAACCTCACAGCTCCTGCAGCCGGACGGACAGGGAGGTAAATCGACGGCGGGACTGGACCGTGCGGACCATGCGCGCCACGGTGTCCCGATGGCCGAGACAATAGACAAGGCCCTTAGCCCTAGTGACGGCGGTATATAACAGATTCCGGTTCAGCAGCATGCCGGGGCCGCCGGCAAGGGGCAGCAGTACCGTGGGGAATTCGCTGCCCTGGCTCTTGTGGATGCTGATGCAGTAGGCCAGGTCCAGCTCGTCGCTTTGCGTGAAGGTATATTCAGCCAGCCGCCCGTCGTCGAAGAGCACATGCATGATACGATTGGCCGTATCCAGCCGATAGAGGGTCCCTAAATCGCCGTTGAAGACGCCGGCACCTTCCTGCATGAGGCCGCTGTCGTCTTGCCGAAACCAAGATATCTTATAATCGTTTTTGATCTGCATGATCTTGTCGCCTTGACGGAACAGGGTTTCGCCGAAGGTGTGTTCCGGTTTATCCGGGGCGGCGGGGTTCATGGCGGCCTGGAGCACCCGGTTCAGGTTCTCCACGCCCAATATGCCCTTTTTCATGGGGGATAGGACCTGCACGTCCATGAGAGGTTCCGAGGTTCCCAATCGGGCGCACTCCCGCTGACAAAGCTCCTTGACCCGGTTCAATATGCGCTCGGGGGGCAGGATCTCCTCATAGATAAAGTCGGATTCCTCACTGCTCAGGATGGGCATCTGACCCTGATTGATCCGGTGAGCGTTGGTGATGATGCGGCTTTGTGCTGCTTGCCGGAAGATTTCCGTGAGCCGGATGACAGGGAGCCGACCGCTGTCCATGCAGTCTCGAAGCACGTCCCCGCAGCCTACGGGCGGCAGTTGATCCGCGTCGCCCACCAGCAGGAGCCGGGTACCCCGGGGCAAGGCGTTCAAAAGAGCGTGCATCAGCGGTACGTCCACCATGCTCATCTCATCCACAATGATAAGATCATAGACCAAAGGATTGTCCTTGTTGCGGACGAAGCCACCCTGAGGATTGTATTCAAGGAGCCGATGGATGGTCTTGGCGTCCGATCCTGTGGCCTCGGTCATACGCTTCGCTGCCCGACCGGTAGGAGCGGCCAGGGCGAAGGTCATGCCCATGCCGGAAAAGGCGTGGGTGATGCAGCGAATGATGGTGGTCTTGCCGGTGCCCGGCCCGCCGGTGATGATCATGACGCCTGCGTCCAAAGCTTGGGTCACCGCTGTGCGCTGGCTTTCTGACAGGGTCAGCCCCAGCTCCCGTTCATATTGCGCCACGTCCCAGAAAGGGTTCGCCATAGGCGGCTCCGAGAGCTGAATGAGCTTCTGCGCGATGCCGGACTCCATGCGGGCAATGTAGGGGAGGAAGATGCCCCGCTGCTCGCCCACGAACTGCTCTATCAGGGAGCCTTCCGCAATCATGGCGTCCACAGCGTCTGTCAGCAGCTCCTGGTCCACACCGAGAAGACCGCAGGCTTTGATGATCAGTTTCTCCTGAGGCAGATAGGTATGGCCGAATTCCGTGCGGGCGTCCTGCAAAGCGTATTTGATGCCTGCAAACAGGCGTGCGGCGGAGTTGGTCTCGAAACCGGCCACCCGCTGGGCGATGGCGTCGGCGGTCATAAAGCCGATGCCGTCGATATCGTCAATAAGCTGATAGGGATTCTCCTGTACTTTGGCGAGGGCAAGGTCTCCGTAGGTCTTATACATGCGGTAGGCCTGGTTCACGGTGATACCATAGGGGGCAAGGGCCATGAGAATGTCCCGCATGGAACGGTTTTCGTTGAAGGAACCGACGATCATCTCCAGCTTTTTGCGGCCGATGCCGGATATCTCCAGCAGACGCTCCGGCTGCTTCTCCATGATCTGAAGGGTATCCATGCCGAAGCGGTTCACGATAAGCCGGGCCATGGCGGGGCCGATCCCTTTGACGGTACCGCCCGCAAGATAGTTTTCAATGGCCGATTGCGTGGAGGGCGCCAGCGTCTCCACACGGGTTACCAGAAACTGCTGACCGTATTTCGGATGAAACTTGACGGATCCCTCTGCCCGCAGCTGTTCACCGGGGGAGGCAAGGGGCATCGTGCCGCAGAGGGTTGTGAAACCCTCCTCGGAATCCGTACGCAGGGAGAGGACTGTGTATCCGTTCTCCGCGTTTCGGAATATGATCCTGTCGACAATGCCCGTGATTTCCATATCACTCCAAAAGCTGGATCAAAGTCCCGGCCAGAGAGGAGGCCAAATAGCAAATGGCCAGAATGGCGGCATAGGTCTTCACGCCCCGCTTGCCCCGCAAAAGCGCGAGTATGCCCAGACCCGCTGCCGAGGAAAGCCCTGCCACCACTGCGCCGAAGCTGATGAGATCGGACAGGTACAGCTCCACCAGCACCACAGACACGGCGCAGTTGGGTATGAACCCGAACAGGGCGGCCAGGAAGGGCTGAAAAAAGCCGTTGAGCAGGAACCTCTGGATGCTCTCCTTAGGGACCCGCTCCATGATGAAGGTCAGCAGGATGGAAACGACGAACAGGGCTGCCCAGACCTCCAGCGTGCGCTTGAAGGCCTCCCAAAGAAGCTCTCCGATGGAACTCTCCCGGATGTGGCATTCGTGCTCGATGTTCTTTTTAGCGAAGCTCTCATGCTGCTTTTCCCGTTTCCATAGGGTGTCCACGGCGTACCCGACGATGATGGCCAGGACCACCTTAACCAG
>CAMHDC010000067.1 GCA_946183765.1 uncultured Clostridia bacterium
GAGGAGCTGGCCCACTATGAGATGATCGGCGCCATGATCCGCCAGTGCATGCAGGGCGCCACCTGCGCGGAGCTAGACCAAGCGGGCCTGTCCGGCTACTACGTCATCCACGACCACGGCGTGTTCCCCGTGGATCCCAACGGCGTGCCCTTCACCACCGCCTACATCCAGTGCACCGGCGACCCCATCGCGGACATCACCGAGGACATGGGCGCCGAGCAGAAGGCGCGGGCCACCTATGAGCACCTCATGAACATGACCGGCAACGAGCAGATCCTGGAACCCCTCTACTTCCTGCGGGAACGGGAGGTGGTCCACTTCCAGCGGTTCGGCGAGTGTTTGGAAATCATCCAGGGCATCTACAACGGCCGCAGCTCCTGCTCCTGCCGCAACGCCCGCAGAAGAAGGCCGTAAAGAGCCAAAAAGACGAAGTGCTGCCGGGATAAACGGCAGCGCTGTTTGCATGTATCCGCCTCACAAGCCCGCTTCGGGGAGGCAATGCATATGGGTTTGGCCCAGGACGCGGAAGCCCTCGGCCTGAAAGCGCAGGGAGCGGAGGCCAAAGTCCGCCGCCCGAAGCTTCAGATACAGAGCCACGCTGTGGAAGGCGTCCGAATCCTCGGGAAACTGGGTCCTGTGGCAAAGGATGGCGGAGAGCTGCCGGGGCAGAAGCCCCCGGGTCGCGACGAACCGGTTGGGCTTCGCCGTCATATAGAAGGCCAAAGCCTGGACGTCGGCGGCGGCCGCCCCATATTGGGCCATGATCTCCCCATAGGGGGCGAAGTAGGCCAGGCGCTTGGCGGCCTCCCCCGCGTTCCGATGGTCCACGTGGCATTCGCTCTTTACGTCCGGGTCCGGGGCCAGGATTATTTGGGGCCGGACCTCCCCCACCACCCGGGCGGCGGCCCGCACCAGATCCTCAAAAACGTAGAAGCCGCCGTCGCTGAAATCGAGGAAGCGCACGTCCTCCACGCCCAAAGCCCTGGCGGAGGCCACCGCTTCCGCCTTTCTGAGCTCGATCAGCTGTTCCGGCGCGGTGCCCTCCGGCGCATGTTCGAGACCGTAGCGCCCGTCGGTGCAGATGAGGAAGGTGACATGCTTCCCGGCGGCGGCCAGCTTGGCGGCCGTGGCGCCCGCGCCGATCTCGATGTCGTCGGGATGGGGGCCCAGGAACAGGTATCGGTCGAAGGATTCCACCCGAGGCGGCGGAGCGGCGAAGCGCAGAGCGAGGCGGGTCAGGCTCATGCTTGCTTCGCTTCCCGGCGGGCCTTGAGCTCGGCGCAGATGCGGTCATACTCAGGCTCGTCCAGCGTGTAGTGTTTTACATACAGCACGTAGCTCGCCGCCATCAGGGCAAGGGGCAGCACGATCATCACCAGCAGCAGCCCCAGGGCCTGGTTGTGGGTCACGTTCCGCAGCAGTTCCTGGATCTTCGTGAGCTTGTCCGCTTCCGTGATCAGGCTGGCCGCGGCCTGGTTTTCCAGATCGGAGATCTCCTTGGTATACTGGGTCACGCCCATGAGCATATACGTGACGGAGGTGATCACCACGGTGAGTGCGGAGGCCAGCTTGGTCAGGAAGGGCCGCATGGAGGTGATGATGCTCTCGTCCCGGGTGCCGTGGATGTACTCGTTGTACTCCACCGTGTTGATGATGGAGATCATCAGGATGAGATAGTAGCCGTACTGGCCGAAGTTGGCCACCATGTAACCGATGGTGATGAGCAGGAACTTAAGGTCCATGCCGCCCAGCATCACCGAACCGGCCTTCATGGCGATGCCGGCGGCGAACATGATGATATAGCCCACGATGGATATGCGAAGGAGCATCAGCATGAACTTCTTGCGGGGCACCTTCCGGGAGATGGCCGGATAGAAGATCATCAAGAGGGCCGTGACAGACATGCCGATAGTGGTGAACAGGCTGTAGAGCCCGCCCTCGTATCCGAATTCGAAATAGATATAGGTGGAGCCGATGCCGGAGACCACGATGGTGTTGCCGACCTCGTGGACCAGGAAGATGAGGGCGATCCACAGCAGCTGCTTATTGCCCGTGATGGTGCCCCAGATCTTCTTGAAGCTGACGGGGGGCACGGGCTCCGCGTTGTAGGACCGGTCCTCATGGACGCCGAAGAGCACGAAGCACAGGAACAGGGGGCACAGGATGGCGATGGCCAGGCCGATATACCCGTAGGCCACGGTGGCGCTGCCGCCCAGGGCGCTCTTGCCGGTGGTCAGCATGGGGATCAGGATGCTGGCCGTGACGCCGCCGATGCCCGCAAAGAGGGTGGTGCGGGCGGTGAAGGTGTTGCGGGCGTCGCCGTCGGAGCTGAGGGAGGGGATCATGCCCCAGTAGGAAATGTCGCCCATGGTGTAGGTGATGCTGAAGAGGAAATACATGAGGCCGAAGAACCACACGAAGCTCCACCCCTGGAGCTTCGTGTTGAAGGTGGCGTAGATGACCAGGGAGGTGGAGATCATGCCCGCCAGGATCCAGGGCTTGAACTTGCCGTGCTTGCCCCGGGTGCGCTCGATGATGTTGCCCATGATGGGGTCGTTCAGAGCGTCGAAGATTCGGGCGCCGAACATGATGGCCGTGATGGCGGTGAACTGGCCCGTGGTGAGGTTCTTGGTGAAGAGCACGAAGGTCAGCAAAAAGTTGGTCACCAGGGTGTAGACCATATCCCTTCCCACGGTGCCCAGGGGGAACATGATCAGGTTTTGTCTGTCGCGTTTGGTTGGTTCCATAAGTCCTCCTCTGTGATACACAGGTTAGCTAAACTGTACCATTTTTCAGAAAAAAAGGCAACGGTCAAGGTGATTTGAGAAAGCTGAACACCCGCTCGTTGAAGTCCTTGGCCTCCTCGTAGGCGGCATGGCCGAGACCCGGATAAAGATGGAGGGTGCTGCCGGGGATGAGTTCTGCCAGGGTTCGGGAGGCGTCCGGGCCCACGACACGATCCTCCGTCCCGCCCAGGATCAGCGTGGGGCAGGCGATTTTGGAAAGTTCGGAAGCAGCGTCGAAGGCAAGGATCGCCCGGGCGTTGGCGAGGAACCGATCGTAGGTCTTGGGCTTGCCCACCCGGCCCAGGATCGGATACATCTTCCGATACTTTTTCAGGTACGCCGGCGAGTAGCTGCGCTCCGCCGTGTCGATCATCAGGGACTTGTGATCGTTCCGCCGGGCCATGTCCATCCAGCCGGGGACGCAGCTAAGGATCACGTCGTTCACCCGGGGCGCGGTGACGGCCAGGATGAGCTTCTCCACCAGCTCCGGATGGTCGATCGCGAGATATTGGGCGATCATGCCGCCCTGGGACACGCCCAAAACGGAGGCTCGTTCGACGCCCAGCGCCCTGAGAGCCGCCGCCTGATCCGCAGCCATGTCCCGGATGGAAAAGCCCTCGGGCAGCGGCTCCCGGCGGCTGAACATCATCACGGTGAACGCCTTCAAATACGGTCTATAGGGACCCGCCAACAGCAGGGCCTTTCCCGCCACCGTGGCGAGGCCGTCGGAGAGCCCCGGCAGAATGGCGAGCTTCCTTGGGCCGTTCCCGAAGGACACGTAGGCCATGGTCCCTCCGTCCAGGGGGATCCGCCCGTTTTTTGCGGTAAAGAGCATGGTTTCGCCGCCTTTCCTCAGATGATTTCAGTGTAATTTCAGGCCTGCGTTTTGTCAATACACGCCGCCGTTTCCGAATTATTTCCACAGTGGGGCCGGGATGTGACATTTTTGTGCACTGATTGACAAGGGGAGTCCTTGGGATTATGATGCAGACAGCAAAAGCACGGGAGGTACAAAGCTATGCAAATTATCGTTTCTCTGTTGATCGGCGGTCTGGTAGGCTGGCTGGCCGGGAAGATCATGCACAGCAAGGGCGGCCTGCTTCGAAACATCCTGGTGGGCATCGTGGGCGGCGCTTTGGGCGGCTGGCTCGGCAGTCTCATCGGCGTCAACGCCACCGGCTGGATCTCCAGCATCCTGATCGGGATCGGCGGCTCCTGCCTCCTCATCTGGATCATGCGCAAACTCTTCAAGTAAACTTGATTCCCTCTCCCCCTCTTTGGACTGCTGCAGATGATGCGGCAGTTCTTTTTTCTTGCCATGCGGCATTGTTTTGCCAGCGAAGCCGTGGTAGAATAAGCGCGAAAGAAAGGTGGATCGTCTATGGAACTTTTGGACAAGAACGGATTGACCGAAGCGGAGTATCTGGCCAACTATCGACCCGGGGACTATGAGCGTCCCTCGGTGACGGCGGACGTGGCCGTGTTCCGGGAGACCTCGGCCGGACACGATCTGCTGCTCATTCGCCGGGGCGGCCACCCCTGTTTGGGCAAGTGGGCCCTGCCGGGCGGCTTCTCGGAGCCCGGTGAAACCGTGGACGAGGCCGCCGCCCGGGAGCTGCGGGAGGAGACCGGCCTCGTTCATCTCTCCCTCACCCCCGTCGGCTTTTTCTCCACGCCCGGTCGGGACAAGCGGGCCTGGACCATGTCGGAAGGGTTCGCCGCCGTGGTCCCTGAGGACGGACCGGAGCCGAAAGCCGGGGACGACGCCAGGGAAACCGCCTGGTTCACCGTGGACAGCCGCTGGGAAAGCGGGGTTCTCGTCATCGGTTTCCGTGGGCCGGAGCGTTTCGAGGCGAAGCTAATTCGGGACGGCAGCTATGCCTTCTCCATTTTGGATACCGGCGGTCTCGCCTTCGACCACGCCCACATCATCGCCCGGGCCATGGGCGCCATGGGCCTGCTGCAGCCGGAACCGGTGGATTATCCGACCCTGAACGCTCAGCTCGCCTCCCTGGTGGAGGGGATCCCCCACGGGCTGGCGAACCTCAGCAACGCCGCGGCCCTGCTGTGGGAAACCCTGGGCGGCATCAACTGGGCCGGGTTCTACCTGATGAAAGGCGACAGGCTGGTCCTGGGGCCCTTCATGGGCAAGACCGCCTGCATAGAGATCCCCCTGACGAAGGGCGTCTGCGGGGCGGCGGCCCGGACCGATACCACCCAGCTTGTGCCGGACGTCCACGCTTTCCCCGGCCATATCGCCTGCGACTCCGCCTCCCGGTCGGAGATCGTGGTGCCCCTGCATACCGACGGCAGCGTGGTGGGCGTGCTGGATATAGACTCCCCCCTGCTCCATCGGTTCACCGAGGCGGACAAGGCCGGTCTGGAAGCCTTCGCCCGCATTCTGGAAAAAGCCATATGAAGCTGGTGTTTATCCTCGGCGACGCCGCCGTGGGCAAGATGACCGTGGGCCAGGAGCTCATGAAGATCACGGACCTCAGGCTCTTCCACAACCACATGACCATCGAGCCCACCATGGAGATCATGGGCCGCTTCGACGGGAAGTTGAGGGACGATATGCGGGAACTGATCTTCCGGCATTTCGCCGCTTCCGACAACTACGGCATGATCTTTACCTATATGATGGACTTCGACATGCAGAGCGAATGGGACTATCTGGAGCATGTGAAAAGCATCTTCGCCCCCTACGGCACGGAGTTTTATTACGTGGAGCTGATCGCGCCCCAGGAAGTTCGCCTCCAGCGGAACAAAACGGAGAATCGGCTCCTCCACAAGCCCTCCAAACGGGATATCGAAGTTTCCGACCAACGCCTTTTACGGGACGACGCCAACCACCGCTGCATCAGCTATCCGGGGGAGATCCCCTTCGAGAACTATCTGCGCATCGAGAATGGGGATCTGCCCGCCGCCGAAGCGGCGCGGAGGATTAAGGATTATTTCCAGCTTTGAGAACGACCGTCCAAAACAGCAAAAGCCCTTCGCTGACCGCGAAGGGCTTTTTGTTCGCCATGATTCAATCCTTCTTTTCCTTCTGCTTCTCCATCTCCATGTCCAGCACCAGCTTGAACTGGGTCTCGTACAGATTCAGGTAGACCCCGCCCAAAGCCAGCAGCTCCTCATGGGTGCCCCGCTCCCGGATGACGCCGCCGGACAGGACCATGATCTCGTCCGCCGCCAGGATGGTGGAGAGCCGGTGGGCGATGACGATGCTGGTCCGGCCAGCCATCAACGTCTCCAGCGCCTCCTGAATGGCGCTCTCGGAAATGGAGTCGAGGGCCGACGTGGCCTCGTCCAGGATGAGGATCTTGGGGTCCTTCAGAATGACCCGGGCGATACTGAGCCGCTGCTTCTCGCCGCCGGAGAGCTTCAAGCCCCGGTTGCCCACCACGGTCTCGTAGCCGTCGGGCTGGGCCATGATGAAGTCATGGATGCTGGCCGCCTTGCAGGCCGCCTCGATCTCCGCCTCCGTGGCGTCCTCCTTGGCGTACAGCAGATTTTCCCGGATGGTGCCGTTGAACAGGTAGGTATCCTGGGTCACCATGCCGATCTGACGGCGAAGGCACGTGAGGTCCATGTCCCGCACGTCCACCCCGTCGATGATGACGCGGCCGTCCCACACGTCGTAGAGCCGGGGGATCAGGTTGATGATGGTGGATTTGCCGCTGCCGGAGGGGCCCACGATGGCGTACATCTTGCCGGCAGGGACGATGAAGTCGATGTCCTTCAGGATCACCTTCTCCGGGTCGTAGCCGAAGCGCACGTGTTCGAAATGGATCTCCGCCCCCTCAAAATCCGGGGTCAGGGTCTTTTCCGGCGTGCGGATGGCGATCTCCCGATCGAAGTAGTCGAAGATGCGGGAGAACAGGGCCAGCGACCGGGTGAAGTCCACCTGGATGTTCAGCAGGGATTCCACAGGCCGATAGAGCCGGTTGATGAGGGTCACCGTGGCGGTGATGGTACCGACGGTCAGAGCGGAGTCCATGTTCCGGATGATGAACAGGCCGCCCGCGAAGTAGATGAGCAGGGGGCCGATCTGGGTGAACATGCCCATGACCACCCGGAACCAGCGGCCGCTGCGCTCCTCCTTGAGGGCCAGCTGGGTGACCTCCTCGTTGACGGCCACGAACCGCTCGTACTCCCGCTTTTCCCGGGTGAACAGCTTCACCAGCAGGGAACCGGAGACGGACAGGGTCTCGTTGATGAGCTGGTTCATCTCGTCGTTCTTGGCCTGGCTGTCGGTGA
>CAMHDC010000068.1 GCA_946183765.1 uncultured Clostridia bacterium
TGGATTTTTTGGATAAGGTCCGCATCGTGGTCAAGGCGGGCAACGGCGGCGACGGTTGCGCCGCGTTCCACCGGGAAAAATTCGTCATGAAGGGCGGCCCCTCCGGCGGCGACGGCGGCAACGGCGGCAGCGTTATCTTCTATGCCGACCCCCGACTCAACACCCTCCTGCCCTTCCGCTTCCAGCGGTTCTACCGGGCGGAGAACGGCGGCAAGGGACAGATCGAGCTCAAGCGGGGCAAGGACGGGGAGGACATGGTCATCCACGTGCCCGTGGGCACCGTGGTCCGGGATCTTCAGACCCAGGCCATCGTGGCCGACATGTCCGAGCCCGAGCGGAAAAAGGTGGTCATCCGGGGCGGCCGGGGCGGCAAGGGCAACGCCCGCTTCGCCACCGCCACCAAGCAGGCGCCTCAGTTCGCCCAAAATGGCATCAAAACCGAGGAGCGGGAGATGGAGCTGGAATTGAAGACCATCGCCGACGTGGGCATCATCGGCCTGCCCTCCGTGGGCAAGAGCTCCATTTTGTCCGTGCTCACGGCGGCGAAGCCCAAAATCGCGGCCTACCATTTCACCACCCTGACCCCCAACCTGGGCGTGGCGGAGCACAAGGGCAAAAGCTTCGTCATGGCGGACATCCCGGGGCTCATCGAAGGCGCCGCCGAGGGCGCGGGCCTCGGGCACGATTTCCTTCGTCACATCGAGCGCACCCGGCTTCTCGTGCACGTGATCGACGCCTCCGGCATGGAGGGTAGGGACCCGGTGGAGGATTTTCATAAGATCAACGAGGAGCTGACCAAGTTTTCCCCGGCTCTCGGGGAGCTGACCCAGGTGGTGGCCGCCAACAAGATGGACTTGCCGGAAGCCCAGGAGAATCTGGAGCGCATCCGGGCGGCTCTCGATGAGGAGGGGTACACGGTGTACCCGGTGTCCGCGGCCACGGGCGAGGGCTTCGAGGGGATGCTGGACGCGGTGATCCGATTCCTGGATCTGCTGCCGCCGGTACTCACGTATCCCGAGGCGGAGCTGGAGACCGGCCCCCGCTACGAGAAGGGGTTCACCCTCACCCGCGGGGACGACGGGGCGTATGTGCTGTCCGGCGGCGAGGTGGACAAGCTTCTCGATTCCACCGACCCCAACAACGAGGTCAGCATGCGCCGGTTCCAGCAGATGCTCATCAAGACCGGCATGATCTCCGCCCTGCGGGAGGCCGGCGCGAAGGAAGGGGACACCATTCGATTGGGCGAATGGGAATTCGACTTCGTCGAATAATTCCGTCTGCCGAAACCTGTAGTTTCGCCAGACGGAGGCTCCGCCTTCGCTTCGCTTCCAGGTCCCGCCTATAAACCTGGGGTTTACCGGGCACGCGATGCGTAAAGCAAACATGCCGGTGGCATGTTTGCAGCTGAGCGGGGAGCAATCTGCGATTGCGACCTAAACCTGCAAGGGGTCAAACGCACCGCGCATGTCGCTGTGTTTGACATATTTCAGATTGCTGTTCTTTTCAAGCTTTTTTATGCGCGCGCGTCTACAACGCGCTTTTGGAACAAATTAGTCCTTGACCTTCCCCCTTGTGGAAGGTGTATACCGTTTGTAAAGGAGAGAGAAAACATATGACCGGAAAAGAAAGAGCCGCATTCCGCAAGCAGGCCAACGTCATCGACGCCATCTTCCAGATCGGCAAGGAGGGCCTGTCGGGAAACATGCTGGTGGGCATCGACAACGCCCTCAACAAGCGGGAGCTGATCAAGCTGACCGTGCTGGAGAACTGTGACGAGACCGCCAAGGACCTGTGCGACAAGATCTGCCGCGCCCTGAACGCTGAGCCCATTCAGTGCATCGGAAGGAAGATCGTCATCTACCGCCAGAAGCCGGAGGAGGAGAAATGAAGGGCGAGTGGGCGGAGATCTTCGCGCTCCTGCGCCGCTTCCGCTGGCGGGAGCTCCTCTATAAGCCCACGGACAACGCCACCCTCCAGTTCCTGCGCTATATCATCGTGGGCGGCTGCGCCTTCGTGGCCGACTTCTGCACGGTGTGGCTCTTAAAGGAGCTGGGCCTCCATTACCTGGTGGCGGGGGTCTTCGGCTTTATCCTGGGCGTCATCGTCAACTACATCCTCTCGAAGACCCTGGCCTTCTCCGGGAAAAAAGCGAACATGAGCGCCCAGATGGAGTTCATCCTGTTCGTCGTGATCTCCCTCATCGGCCTGGGACTTACGGAGCTTTTGATGTGGGCCTTCACCGACGGGCTGGGACTGTTCTACCTGCTCTCCAAGGCCATCGCGGCCGTCATCGTGCTGCTGTGGAACTTCTTCGCCAAGAAACTGATGTATAGAAAGAAACCGAACAAGGAGTAAAGAATATGCTGCGTATCGAACACTTCACCAAGTCCTACGGCAAGGGCAAGCCCGCCGTGGAGGATCTGAATCTGCACGTCGCCCCCGGCGACATCTTCGCTTTCATCGGCCCCAACGGCGCCGGCAAGACCACCACCCTGCGGGCCGTGGCGGGCATCCACGATTTCGAGGGCGGCGACATCTTCATCGACGGCGTGTCCATCAAACAGGACCCCCTCTCCTGCAAGAAGGTCATGCGCTACATCCCCGACAATCCGGACCTGTACGGATATTTGACCGGCATCCAGTATCTGAACTTCCTGGCCGACATTTACGGTCTCGATTCCGCCGCGAGGGAGCAGCGCATCGGCAAGTACGGCGACGCCTTCGGCATCACTCACCGGCTCAACGACATGGTGGGCTCCTTCTCCCACGGCATGAAACAGAAGCTGGCGCTGATCGGCGCGCTGATGGACGAACCCAGGCTTCTCCTGCTGGACGAGCCCTTCGTGGGCCTGGACCCCAAGGCGGCCTTCACCCTGAAGCAGTATATGCACGAGATGACCCAAAACGGCGCCGCCATCTTCTTCTCCACCCACGTGTTGGAGGTGGCCGAGAAGCTGTGCAACAAAGTGGCTATCATCAGTCACGGCAAACTGGTCGCCCAGGGCGACATGGATTCGGTGAAGGGAGACGACTCCCTGGAGGAGCTCTTCATGGAGCTGGTGGAAAAGGAATGAAACAGGTACTGCCTCTCATCCGCCTGCAGCTGATGGAGTTCTTCCCCTTCGCAGCGGTGAAGAACACCGACGACGTTGCAGCCAAGAAGCGCGCCAGGCGCCGCCTCACGTCCACCTTCGTGCTGTTTCTCGCCTGTGTGTACATGTCCGGCGTATACAGCATGGGCATGCTTAAAGGCGGTCTGGACGGGCTTACCTACACCCTGGCCCCGGCTCTCATGCTGGTGGCCGGCTGCGTCCTGGGCGGGGTGACCACGCTCTCCAAAGCCGGCACGGCCCTGTTCTCCGCGGCCAGCCTCGATCCGCTGCTGAGCCTGCCCATCAGACGGCGAACGGTGGTCCTCTCCCGCATCTTCTCCCTCTATTTCGAGGAGTTTCTCATCAACGCAGGCATGCTGCTTACGGCGGGCGTCTGCTGTCAGATCGTCATCGGGGATCTGCCCAAAGCCTTCTGGCCGGTGCTGGCGCTCACCACGTTCCTCTCGCCCCTGATCCCCCTGGGGGTGGGCGGCCTCGCGGGCCTGTTCGTCAACATGCTCACGGCCCGCATGAAGAAAAAAAGCCTCTTTACTACGGTTTTCTCCATGGTCTTTCTGCTGGGGGTCATGTTCCTCTCCTTCAACGCGGGGACCATGTTCACCGATATGGCCGACATCGCCGGCAGCCTGCAGACCAGGGTCTTCGGCATCTACCCGCCGGCCCGGCTGTTCGTGGAGGGCATCCTCGGGAATTGGAGCGCTTTCCTGCTGTTCGCAGGCATTTCCCTGGCGGCGCTGGCATTGCTGTGTTTGGCCGCTGTGACGGGCTTTACCTTCTTTTATAACGCCATCAACGCCACCGCCAGCTCCAAGGCCTTCCGCATGGGACGGCAGAAGCAGGCCGGAGTGCTGGCGACCCTGTGCAAGAAGGAACTGCGGCAGAAGTACAACACCCCCGCCTGGATCATGAATACGGACATCGGCACGGTCATGGCCATCATCATGACCGTAGCTCTGATCGTGGGCGGCCGGGGCCCGGTGACGGAGGTGCTGGAGGACGTGTTCGGCCGGGGCGATCAGGCGGGGCTCATCTTCGGCCTCGTCATCGCAACGATCCAGTGCATGAGCCTGACCGCCAACTCCTCCGTGTCCATGGAGGGGAAGGGCATTTTCATCATCAAGTCCCTGCCCATCCGGGCCAACGTGTGGCTGCGGAGCAAGCTCCTGGTGAGCATGCTTCCTCCCGTCGTAGGCGGCATCGTCTGCGGCGTCGCCTTGACCGTCGCCTGGAAGCTGCCCGCCTGGAACGCTCTGCTGATCATCGGTTTGTGCATTCTGATGGCCTGGGCCTTTTCGACGGTGGAGCTTGCGCTGGGCCTCCACTTCTGCCGGTTCGACTGGGAGAATCCCGTTGAGGTGATCAAGCAGGGCGGCGCCGTCCTGCTCAGCATGCTCATCACCTTCGTTTTCATCGGCGGCGGCGTGACGCTGATCCTCTTCTTCGGGTATCTGGGCGCGGCGGCCCTGTGCCTGCTGCTGCTGCTCGTCGCGGTGCCCGTCCGGCTCGTCATGGGAAAACGGGCGGAGAAAACTCTCACAAAGCTGTAATAATTTCGTGACAATTTGTACACATGGATGGTATACTATAGAAGACCGTAACAGATTCAAGCGCAGGTGATGGAAGTTGAGCTTTGAGGAAATCATAAAAACTCTGGGAAGCGGCCTCGGCCAATTCGGCTGGAACGATCTTCTCGACATAGCGATCCTGACGGTGCTGCTCTATAAGCTCATCGTCTGGACCAAGGATACCCGGGCGTACGAGGTCATCAAGGGCGTGGGACTGCTGATCGTCGCCTCCGTGGTCACCCAGCTTTTGAGCATGTATACCCTCAACTGGCTCTTGGACTCCATCCTCCAATCCGGTACCATCATCATCGTCATCTTCATCCTCTTCACCCCCGAGATCCGCCGGGTGCTGGAACGGCTGGGCCGCAGCGGCAAGGCCATCGGCAAGCTCATCAGCGAGGCGGGGAACATGGGCGTGGAGGAGCTGATCGACGATCTTCAGAAGACCGTCCTGCGCCTGAGCCGCCGGCGGGTGGGCGCCCTCATCGTCTTCGAGCAGAAGACGGGCCTGGGCGACATCATCAGCACCGGCACGGCCATCGAGGGCCGGGTCTCCGGCGCGCTGATCGAGAACATCTTCGAACCCAACACCCCCCTGCATGACGGGGCGGTGATCTGCCGCGGCTCCACCCTGGTGGCGGCTGCCTGCTTCCTGCCCCTCTCCGAGGAGACGGGCATCTCCCGGGAGCTGGGCACCCGGCATCGGGCGGCTTTGGGCGTGTCCACCGTGTCCGACTGCGTGGTGCTGGTGGTCTCTGAGGAGACCGGCGCCATCTCCCTGGCCCACGACGGGAAGCTCATTCGGTACCTGGACAGCATGGCCCTCAGGAACCTGCTGGAAAGCATCTTTTTAAAGAAGAACATCAACGCCCTCTCCCTGGGGAAGAACCATGGGCGCAGGAAGGAGGAGAAGTAAGCCATGAAGCGGAAGAACGTTTTGAAGGCTGTCCTCGCCTCCTGCAAAGGATTTTTCACCCGGAACCTGGGCTTGAAGATCGTGGCTTTGATCTTCGCCGTCCTGCTGTGGGCCTACGTGCTGGTGGCTTTGAACCCGATGCGCTCCAAGTCCATCGACGACGTGCCCATCACCCTGGAGGGCTATACGGACTTGTTGAGTCGGAATCTGATCCTGGTCAACTCCGATCTCGGACTGGCTGACGTGGAGGTGAATGCCACCATCACCAACCATTCCGATCTGGACGCCAGCCGCATCACCTGCCGGGCCTCCCTGAGCACCATCTCCGCGGCGGGCACCTATCGCCTGCCCCTGAATGTCACGGTCCAGTCCAACCTGGGCACTGTGGCCAGCGTGGACCCGCGGACCGTCACGGTGGAGGTGGACAACCTGGTCGTCAAGAACGTGCCCGTGAAGCTGGAGCTCACGGGGACGCTGCCCGAAGGGTACGAGGTGGTGTCTGAAAGCGTGGCCAGCTCCATCACCATCGAAGGCGCCGCCCGGTACATCGAACGCACGGTGCGGGCCGTGGCCACCGTGGATCTGACGGGCCGGACCGAGAACGTAGAGGAAAGCGTCAACGTGGTTTTCTACGACAAGGACGACAACGAGGTCGCCGTGGTCACCCGCAGTCAGAACAAACCCGCCGTGACCGTGCGCCTGACCCTGTCGGCCTATAAGCGGGTCAGTGTGCGGCAGGACGTTTCTCTGGCGGACGATACCTATTATACCCTGCGGAGCGAGACCACCCCCGCTACGGTGATCATCTACGGGTCCGTCGAAACATTGGAGAACATCGACTATATATCCACCGAAAACCTGGTGCTGCCGGCGGAGGCGGACATCGTCTCCCGGGCGGTTTCTCTGATCCTGCCGGACGGCGTGACCTTGCGGCGCGGCCAGAGCGGATCCGTGACCCTGTCCGCTACGGTGACGGAGAAGACCGGGGAGCGCACGCTGGAGGTGCCTCTGACCTACACCCACCTGTCCAACGATCTGCTGATGGCCGAGGGCGCGCCCACCTACGTGACCGTGGTCGCATCGGGGCCGTTGTTCCAGCTGGAGCAGCTGACGGCGGATATGTTCACCGTGCAGGCGGATCTGACCGGCTACGGGCCGGGCGAATGGGAGCTGGTGCCCCTGCTGCAGAACAATGGGGCCAGCAGATTCCCCAGCGTGATCGCCGCGCTGCAGGAGCAGCGCATCCGGGTGACGCTCATGACTCCGGCGACGGAGGAAGCGGAGCCGCAAACCGGATCGACGGGGAATCCGTAACGAAACACAGACGGCCCGGCTGCCTTTCGGCGGTCGGGCTTTTTTGAGGAAACAGCCATGATGCAAGTGATGATCCCGGCCCTG
>CAMHDC010000069.1 GCA_946183765.1 uncultured Clostridia bacterium
TCGGCCGGCTGCTGGGGAAGAATCCCGTTCTGTCCAGCTTCGGAGCGCTGCTGTTCCTGGCTCTGCCCGGCATGCTGACGGGCTTTGCCGCCGCGTCCGTGCTCCTGAGCGCCAAGCCGGTGTACGAATATCTGCGCCGCCGCGGCGCGGACAAGGCCAAGGCCGTGGGCTTCATCGCCGTGGGTGCGTTCCTGGGCATGATGCTGCCCCCCAACTGCATCCCCGCCATCGTGGCGGCCAACGGCGCGGGGAGCGTGCTGCCCACCCCCTATGTGGGTTTTTTTCTGCCGCTGCTGGTGCTGGCCCTGCCTGCCTTCCTCCTCTTCGGGATCATGAGCGCGCCTCTCTTTCAAGGGCCCGCCCCCGATTTTGAAAAAGGAAAGCTCCTGCCCCTGCTGCCGTTGTGCGTCGTACTCATCCTGGTGCTGGTGGAAGGGCTGCTGGGCTCCTACGTGTATGTGGGCGGCCAGGTGATCATCTTCCTCGTCGGCATCGTACTGGCGTTCCTGCTGCCGGCGAATCGGCGGGGTCCCAAGGCGGCCTTCGACACCTTGCTTCAAGGCACGGCGGACATGGCCGTCCCGGCGGCCGCGGTCCTGGCGCTGGGCTCCTTCATCGAGGTCAGCTCCATGAACGGCATCCGGGGCATCTTCTCCTATCATATCCTGCCCTGGACCAACGGGGACCTCACCTGGGCGGTGATGCTGGTGCTCATGGCCCTGTCCCTGGTGGTGGGCTTCTTCCTGTCCGCGCCCCTGCCCGCCTTCTTCATCACCTACGCGGTGTTCCCCATCGGCTGGCTCGCCAACACGGTGATCGTCACGGGCTGCGCGGCGGCCGTAGGCGCGGCCTGTCTCATCGCTTTTAGGGGCGGCGTCTTCTCCCGCATCGAGGAGGAGCTGGGCATCGAGGACGTGACCTATAAACAGGTCCTTCCCCAGCTGCTGCTGCCAGCGCTGCTGATCGTGATCATGGGCGTCGTCATGGTCGTCTTCGGCGACAAGATGACGGGCCTCATTCTGTAAGGAGGGAAAGCGCATGATATCCATCATTTACTACGTCGTGATCTCCCTGCTTGCGGTGCTGCTGCTGGTGAACCTGCTGAAGAAGCGGCCCCTGCCGGAGCTCATCTCCCTGGCGGTCATCCTGGTGACCTTCGCCCTTAGGGCGCTGCACATCAAGTGAGGAGGCGGCCATGAAGAAATACAGCTATCTTTGGAAAAATATCCTGGTGCTGGCCGTGGCCCTTCTGTTCGCCGCGGTGGCGGCACACGATTTTCTGGCCATGCGGACTCCGGAGCCTGTGGCGGCCAGCGACGGCCTCACCCGGGTGGCCAAGCTCTCCGAATACTGCGCGAATCTGAAGGGGACTGTGGGGGACGAGGAGATTTACATGTTTGACTCCGGCGTGCCCGGCGGCACCTTCCTGGTGCTGGGCGGCACCCATCCCAACGAGAGCGCCGGCATGATGGCCGCCATCGCCATGGCGGAGAACATCGAGGTGACGGCGGGCCGGGTGTTCATCATGCCCTGGACCAACACCTCCGGCTTCACCCACACCTCGCCCCTGGACGGCATGCAGGATCTGTTCACCATCACCCTGAAGGACGGCTCCACCCGCACCTTCCGGGTGGGCAACCGGCTCACCAACCCCGTGGACCAGTGGCCCGACCGCAACTACTATGAGGGCACCTCCGGCCGGAAGCTGGTGGGCACGGAGACCGCCGAGATCCGCAACGTGAACCGCCTCTATCCCGGCAACGAGAACGGCGTCCTCACTGAGCAGGTCTGCGCCGGCATCAAGAACCTGATCGATCGGGAGAACGTGTCCATCGTCATGGACATGCACGAGGGCTCCCCGGAGTTCTTCTATCTGGACACCACCATGGCCCACGAACGGGCGTTGAACGTCGCCTCCCTCATGGCCATGGACATGGGCATGGATGGATTGGACATGAAGGCGGAGCTGTCCGGACAGACCAGCTACGGCCTGTCCCACCGGAGCCTGGGGGACAACACCAACGCCCTCATGACCCTGATGGAGACCTATAACCCTTCCATGGGCCCCCTCCACGGGAAGATGGACGACGATCTCATCATCAACGGCAACGAGCCCAACTACTATCAGGCACACCTGGACGGCTACATCTACTATCGGGTGAAGGAGAACGGCATTCCCCTCATCGAACGGATCGCCCGCCACATCGTGTGCATCACCAAGCTGAAGGACGCCTACAACCTGTATTATCCCGAAGCGCCCATCGAGTTCACCTGCCTCGGCTCCTACGACGATATGATGAAACTGGGCCTCGAAGGCGTCTTCAAGCCCGTCAAATAAAGGATACCCCTGCGAATATATAAGAAAAGAAAAGAGGAAAAGAAAACCATGAAAAAGATCATCGCCATTCTGTTGGCCGTCCTGTTCGTCACCGCCTTCGCCGCCTGCGGCGGCAAGACCGAGGAAGCTGCGCCCGCGCCCGCCGCCGAGGCCCCCGCCGAGCAGAAGCAGGAAACCTATACCTCCTCCCAGGGCACCGTGGACGGATACGATCCCAACCAGAAGACCGAGTTCGCCATGAACACCAGCGAGTCCGTCCGCACCTTCAACATCGGCGAAGTGGACGCTTCCCTGTTCGAAACGCCCATCCTGGTGACCTCCTTCGGTCAGAGCGCCGACACCTCCATGATGGACGCCATCATGAAGCGGTCCGGCGTGAAGGACTACGCCTTCAACGCCCTGGCCCAGGACACCGACATCAAGAACTATAAGACCGTCATCATCGTCTGCGGCGCCAGCTCCAAGGGCCTGGGTGCGGCCGGCATCTCCGAGGCGGACGAGACCGCCCGGGCCGAGAAGATCATGGCCGCCATTAAGGAGACCAATCCGGCGGTCATCATGTGCCATCTGGGCGGCTCCATGCGCCGGGGCGTCCTGTCCGACAAGCTCACCGACATGGTGCTGGAGGTAGCCAAGTACATGGTGGTGGTGGAGGACGCCAACTTCGACGGCAAGTTCACCACCGTGGCCCAGGAGAAGAACATCCCCCTGACCTACCTGTTCGCCATCAAGGACGGCATGGACGTGTTCTCCGCCCTGTTCAACAAATAAGCACCTGATTTCGTCGCCCTGCCCGCCCCGATCTTTGGGGCGGGCGGGATGTTTTCCTGATCCGATACAGAGAGGAGAACGCTTTGGATATCGAATTGTTGGTCCTGTTGGCCATGCTGGGCGTGTTCCTGATCGGGAACCTGCTCCTGAAGCTCCCCGTCAGCCTGTCCATGATCCTGGGCGCCGTGGCCGGCGCACTGGTGGCGGGGGAGGGCGTCCCCATCCGGCATCTGTTCGAGGGATGCTTCACCTATGTGGACACCATTTTGATCATCTCTACGGCCATGCTGTTCATGACCGCCATCCAGCGCTCCGGCGCTCTGGAGGCCCTGAACGCGTTGATCGTCACCAAGTTTTATAAGGTCCCGGCCCTCATGCTCATCCTGCTCATGTTCATCGTCATGTTCCCGGGCATGATCACCGGCTCCTCCACCGCCGCGGTCCTCTCCGCCGGCGCCATCGTGGCCCCCATTTTGCTGAAGATCGGCATCCCCAAGGCGCGGGCCGGCGCCATCCTGGCCGTGGGCGCCATCATGGGCATGGCGGCCCCGCCGGTGAACATCCCCGCCATGCTGATCGCGGGGGGCGTGGACATGCCCTACATCGGCTTTGAAGGGCCGCTGTTTCTCATCACCATCCCCTGCGCCATCTTCACGGTCCTGTTCCTGGGGCTCAAATACTGCAAGAATTTGGACATCGAGGAGCTGAAGAAGGATCTCGACATGGAGGTGGGCAAGAAATACGGCTTCAAGCTCTATATCCCCATCCTGCTGCTGGTGGTGCTGCTGGTGCTGACCCGGGCCGTGCCCAAGATCATGCCCCAGCTGGGCACGCCCCTCATCTTCCTTCTCTGTGCGGTGGTGGCCGTGTTCACAGGCCGCCGGTTCAACGCCTGGGAGGGCGGTTTGGAGGCCATGGACACCACCATCCCCGTCCTCGCCAAGCTCATGGGCGTGGGCATGTTCATCCAGATTTTGACCCTCACCGGCGCCCGGGGCTACATCGTGGTCTCCTGCCTGGGCTGGGGTCTGGTGGCCCTGTATATCGCCATCTGCACCATCATGCCGGGCTTCGGCGCAGTCAGCTCCTACGGCGCGGCCAGCGTCATGGGCGTGCCCTTCCTGCTGGTGCTGCTGGACACGGGCGATCAGATCACCATCGCGGCCCTGCTCTCCTTCATCTGCTGCCTGGGCGATCTCATGCCGCCTACGGCTCTCGCGGGCAACTACGCCGCCCAGATCGTGGGCCTCAAGTACAAGCCCGTCTTGAAGCACTGCGTGATCCCGTTCCTGGTGTGCATCGCCCTGGCGGTGATCTACCTGCTCAACTCCAAGTACATGGGCTTTTTGACCCGGTAAGGAGGGAAGAACATGCTGTTTTTGAAATACGTGTATCTGGCCATCGTGGCCCTGCTGCTGGCGCTGATCCTCACCAACATGTTCAAAAAGGACAAGTTCCTCTACCAGCTGGACGCGGCCCTGGTCATCATCCCCCTGATCCTGCGGCTGCTGCTGATCAAGTGAGGGCAAAGCTATGAAGAAGATACCGAAACGAATTTGGACCGCCGCGGCTCTGTGCCTGTTCGCCGCCGCCGTGTGCGTGTATCTGGGCGTCACCTTCTCCTCCATGTGGAAGGATCAGCCCATCTATCCCGGCCCCGGCGTCACCGAAATACAGATGCTTTCCGACTACAACCCCGGCCTCAAGGGGACCCACGGGGACACGGAGGTCTACGTGCTGGATTCCGGCAAGCCCGGCGCAGCGGTGCTGGTGCTGGGCGGCACCCATCCCAACGAGCCTTCGGGCGTGGTGGCGGCGGTGGCCCTCATCGAGAACTGCCAGCCGAAAACCGGCGTCCTTTACGTGATCCCCCGGGCCAACCACAGCGCCTTCACCTGCACGGACCCCCAGGAGGGCGCGCCTATGTTCTTCACCATCGCCACTCCCGGCGGGGATCGGACCTTCCGCTTCGGCTCCCGGGCCACCAATCCCATTGATCAGTGGCCTGACTCCGACGTGTACGTCCACCGGACCAGCGGGCAGACCCTGTCGGGCAGCGAGACCCGGAACCTGAACCGGGCTTATCCCGGCAGCAACAGCGGCACCTTCACCGAGCGGGTCACCTACGGCATCACGGAGCTGGTGAAGCAGAAGGACGTGAAGATCACGGTGGACCTCCACGAGGCATCCCCGGAGTACACCACGGTCAACGCCATCGTGGCCCATCAGGACGCCATCGAGCTGGCCAGCTGGGCCTCCATGGACATGCAGATGGAGGGCATGAACATCAGCATCGAGGCGTCGCCCACCAACCTGCACGGCCTGTCTCACCGGGAATTGGGCGACTTCACCGACACCCTGGCCACCCTCATGGAGACCGCCAACCCCTCTCAGGGCCGGCTCCGGGGCCGCACCAACGCCGATCTGGTGGTGAAGGGCGTGGATAAATACTACGTCCGGGCCCGCAAGGCAGGGTCAGTCACCGTGGAATTCACCGAGGCGGGCATCCCCATCGACGAGCGGGTGGCCCGGCACATCTGCGGCATCGAGCAGCTGTGCAAGGCCTATAACGAGCTGGGCAACGAGCAGACCATCGAACTGGACGGCCTGCCCTCCTATCAGGAAATTTTGACCAACGGCATCGGGTACTATCTGTCCCCCGGGAAATAAAATCATGAAAAAACTCCTTACGATCTGCCTGGCGGGGCTGCTCCTGCTGGGATGCGCCCCCCGGCAGACCACAACCGAAGCAGACGTGCCCACGGCAGCGCCCACTGCCGATCCTACTCCCCTGCCTGTGGACGACGGGCCGGACCCCCAGGAGGAAGGGGGCATGACCGTCACCATCGACGGAGAGACCTTTGCCTACGACGGCTATCGGATCATCGAGCCGGAGGTCACCTTCGACATCCACACCAAAACGGCGGATGATTTCGTGGACGATTTTAACGCCGTCTACGAAGTGGCGCGGGAGAGCTACCGGCTGACCCCCGGCACGGATACAGAGACCACTGTGGTGAAGATCACCGGCGCTGCGCCCGGGCCTGCTGTCTACGTGGCCGCGGGCATCCACGGAGACGAACGGGCCGCCTGGTATGCGGGGCTGATGCTCCAGAACATCACCATAAAAGCCGGCACTCTGTATGTGCTGGCTCCTGCCAACGCCTGGGGCGCGCAGCGAAATCGGCGGCTGGTGGGGGAGGAGGACCCCAACCGCTGCTTCCCCGGGAACGAAAGCGGCACCTTGGCCCAGCGCATCTGCTTCGCCATCTTCCGCGACATCGAGGAGAAACAGCCAGAGCTGCTGCTGGACCTTCACGAGGCCATCGTCTACAAGGAGGGCCGGGACTTTCTGGGCAGCACCCTCATCTACACCTCCCTGGAGGGGATGGAGGACCTGTTCTTCGACCTGCTGTTCGCCACCCAGGAGGGGGAGGTGACCTCCTGCCCCTTCGGCTACAACGGCCCGGGGCCGGCGGGCAGCATGAACCGCACCGTCGCCGATCAACTGAAGATCCCTGCCATCACCGTAGAGACCTTTCGGGGCTATCCCATGGAGCGCCGGGTGTCGGATCAGCTGAAGGTGGTGGCCTACGCGCTGCGCCATAAGGGCATGCTATGAGCCTGCCGGAATACATCCTGATCGCATTGTGCGCCGCATATCTCCTATACCTGGCGGGGGAAAAGATCCTCCTCTGCCGGTGTAGGAGTTCTTTTATCCATGTGATCCACGTGAACGGCATCCGGGGCAAGTCCTCCACGGTCCGGCTCATCGACGCGGGCCTGCGGGGCGGCGGCGTCCGGGTGCTCTCCAA
>CAMHDC010000070.1 GCA_946183765.1 uncultured Clostridia bacterium
TGCCGATCACCTCGCTGCTCTTGAGGGTGGCTCCGTACTTCTGCTCCTTGGCCTGGCGGATGGTCTGGCGGACCGGGGTCTGGTCCACATGATAGAGGCTGTCCAATATCCGATTGCTTGCAGGCTGTACCGCCTCGGATTCGGGGTTCGAGGCGGCATCCGGAACGCTCTCGGGCGCAGGCGTCGCCTCGGGCGCCGCGTGCTGCTCGGCGTACAGTTCCTCCACCTCGGCCAGGGTATAGACCCAGGTGGTGTCCGTGAGCCGCACTCCGGCATCGAGGAGCATGGCGTACACGTTCTCCAGGGTGCTGCTGGTCTCCACCAGGAACCCGTCCGTCAGCGGCGTCACGTAGTAGCCGAGGCTCACGATCGCCTTATAGCCCGTGTGGGCCTTGCGGACGGATTCGTCCTCCGGGAGATCCCAGCCGGTGGCCCGGAGCATCCGCTCGTGGTCCACGGTCAGCACGTAGCCGCCCATGCTGTTCTTGCCGCAGAGTACGTATTTCTTCATGCTGAGCCGCCGGGGGTATTCGAGACCGTCCCGGTAGGCGTTCTTCATATCCTGCTCGGTCCAGGTCCATTCCGTGTTCACCAGCCGAAGGCCGCCCTGCCTCAAATCCTCGGCGGCCGAGGGCCGATCGCTCCCGGTCTGGATGAGCCAGCCGCCCTCCACCCGGGGGGTCACCAAAAAGGTCAGGGAATAGACCGTCTCCACGTCAGGGAACCGGCTCAGATCGAGGTTGGTGGTCTTGGGGTTGGGCAGATGGAAATCCTTCACGATGGCGTCCGCGTCCACGGACACGGTGTACACCTCGTCCTCCATCTCCACCTTGGCGTATTTGCGCATGTCCACGTCCCGGAGGTTGCGGCCCTGGCTGTAATAATTCACGCACAGGAGCACCCCCGCCGCCAGCACCGCCAGGCACAGCAGCGCGGTCAGGACCGTGAACAGGGTTTGTCTTCCTTTCGCATCCATGGGTCCTACCCCTTACATCATCTTGCCGCAGTTCGGGCAGACCTTGGCGCCCCGCGCCACGCTGCTGCCGCAGAAGACGCAGCGGACCTTGTCCTCCCTGCCGGGGGCGGGCTCTTCCGCCGGGGCCTCCTCGGGCGTTTCGGGGGCTTCGGCCCTTTCTTCCGGGATCGCTTCCGGCTCGCTTTCCGACTCCTCCGGTTCCGGATCGGGCTCCGGCTCGGCTGCCGGTTCCGGCTCCTGCTCAGGCTCCGGTTCTTCCACTGCCTGCGGTTCCTCCACAGCTTGCGGTTCCTCCACGGCGACTTCTTCCTCTGCCGCCGGGGCTTCCGCCGCCGGTGCGGGCGTCTCTTCCGCCGGCGCAGCGACCGTTTCCTCCGGTTCCAATACCGTTGGGGCTTCCGCTGCCGGTTCCAATACCGCCGGGGCTTCCGCTGCCGGGAGCTCCGCCGTCGGTTTGGCAGGCTTCTTCGCCTTCTTCACCGGGGCATCCTCCCGCCGAATGACGATCTCGTCCGGGCTCTCCGTGGCCCGCTCCTTCTTTTTGGGCTTGGGCTGCTCCGCCTTCGATTTAGACGGCTCCCCTGCCTTGGTCTTGGGTCGGGCAAAACCGTCCGCCGGCGCTTCTTTTGGCTGAGGCCGGCTCACCCGGCGATAGGGCTGCTCCTGGCCGATACGCTCCGCCGCGGACCGGGGCCGCCGGGGCGGCTCCTCCTCGTCCTCCTCGTCCGAATCGTCGCTGTCGGTGCTGACGATGGCCACTGTGAGGATCACGGAGATCAGCAAAAAGGCGCAGCCCATGACCAGGGCCACCACGAAGGTCTGGTCGAAGCCCTGATAGATGGTGCGCTGCAGAAAGGCAGCGTTCCGGCGTACGCTGAACCAGGCCACCAGGGCGAAGGTCAGCAAAACCCCGGACAGGGTCGCGATGATCGTGCGGATCGTTTTCATGTCAAATACCTCCGATTAAGATTCCAGCAGGGCTTCCATGTCCCTGATCAGATCGAGATTGCGGCGCTCCGTGGGGGTCATGAACCGCTCGGGCGCGTCCTCGACACCCTTGTACCAGTCGCAGGCGGAGAAGTGCTCCCGGTAGGCCCCCTGGTCCTCGTTGGGGAAGGTGTAGCCGTGGCGGGCGTAGATCTCCATGCGCACGTAGGTTAAAAACGCCGCCATGGTGTACTCCCCGTTGCCCACCAGCCGCCAAAGATCGTCCTCGTCCAGAGGATCGCAGCTGGGGGACCACAGGCTCCCGTCGGGCAGCGGATGGCTCATGGGCAGGCCCACGAAGCGGACGAAGCCGTTGTAGTCGAAGCTGGGCCGCTCCGGACCCGGGACGCTGCCGCCCGCCAGCTCCGTGACGGTGCAGCCCCGGGCCGTGAACTCGTCCAGGGACGCCGCCGCGGCATGATCGGGATAGATCGCCACGTCCGTCTTCGAGAAGCCGATCCCGATCCCCGCCCGGTAGTTGAGATCCAGCACGTCCACGGTAAAGCAGCAACTTTGGATGGACCGGCCCTCCGGCGCGCCCGTCTCCGTCAGGGTATAGACCGCCCGATAGCAGTTATGGCGCTCCTGCCCCTCCGGATACACTATAAACCAAACATTCGTCTTACTTGTAACATAGTTGTTACCAAATATCTCTTTCGACAGCCGGTCCCGCTCAAAGTGTACCTTTTCGCACACGGGCCTCAGGTTCAGCCCCTTGCCCTCCTGATCGAGCAGGGCGGTAAGATACCCCTCCGGAAGCACGGTCTTGGGCTTTTCCGCCGTCTGACCGGGCAGGATCGGTTCCTCCTGGGCCGTTCGGGGCAGGACCTTGGCGGGGCCGGTCCAGGTCCGCTCCTTCAGCAGGATGCCCCTGCGCCGGAGGACCCCCTCGTTCACCTCTGCGGTCACGGCGATCACGTCCGGTTCCTCGGTAAAGGCCAGGGAAAGCTGCATGTTCAGGATGGCTTTCACCGCCTTGTTCCGGGCGGCCTTGGGCTCCGTCCGGGGATTGGGCAGCCCCAGCTCGGTCAAAAGACTATCCACGTCCAGCACCGCTGTCACGGTCTCCCCCGTCCTCGTCAGGGTGGTATAGGCCGCCAGGTCCGCCGTCCGCCGCCGCATGCGGTTCAAAACCAGCACCCAGCCCAGGATCAGCAGCAGGACGCCCACGGCCGCCGCCGTCACGACGGCAAGCCGGGCCGGGTTTTTCACGGTATACGTCTTTCTCTTCCCCTGCTCCATAGGCGCCTCTCCCCGCATTTAAAAGGATACTTTGGCAATAGTATACGCTTTCCCGTGTCCAAATTCAAGAAAGCGGGAACCTCCCCAGGGAGATTCCCGCAATGTTAAACGTTCTTTTACATTTTACGACCGTCAGAACGCGAAATTGCCGTTCCGGAAGACGGGGACGCAGCGGCCGTCGGCGGTATAGCCGTCGATGTTCAAATCCGCCGTGCCCACCATGAAGTCCTCATGGGTGATGGAGCTGTTGATGCCTGCAGCAAGCCGCTCCTCCTCGCTCATGTCCAAGGCCCCCTGCACGGTCGTGGGATAAGCTTCGCCGAAGGCCAGATGGCAGGCGGCGTTCTCGTCGAAGAGGGTGTTGAAGAACAGGGTCTTGCTGTTGCTGATGGGGGAATCGTAGGGCACCAGGGCCACCTCGCCGAAGCGGGACGCGCCCTCGTCCACGGTGATGGACTTCTTCAAAAGCTCCTCGCCGGCGGAGGCCGTAGCCTCCACGATCTTCCCTTCCTTCACCACGAAGCGGATGTCCCGGATCACGTTTCCGTCCTTGCAGAGGGGCAGAGCCGCGCATATAACGCCCTCGCACCGGTTCCGATCGGGGGCGGTGAACACCTCCTCCGTGGGCATGTTGGGCATGAAGAACTGGCCCTTGGGGGTGAACTCGCCGCCGGCGCACCAGATGTGCCCCTTGCAGAGGCCCACGGTGAAGTCGGAGCCGAGGGCGTTATAGTAGTGGAGCCGGTCGAAGGCGTAGCCGTTCAGGATCTCCACGTGGCGCTGCAGATTCTCCTGGTGCTGCCGCCACTTTTCCACGGCGGTGCCGTCGCCGGTGACCCGCACGGCCAGGAAGATCTTCTCCCACAGGGCTGCCACAGCCTCCTCGACGGGAAGGTCGGGGAACACCAGCTTCGCCCAGGAGGGAGACGCCAGAGCGCCGATGCTCCAGGGGAAGGCGCTGGCCATGCCCAGCTCCCGATACCGCTTCATCTGGCGGCCATAGGCCCGCTGAAACCGCTCCAGACGGCTCGGGTCCACGCCCTTGAGATTCTCCGGATCGGAGGAGACCAGATGCAAAAAGCAGGCGTTGTTCTCGGCGTAGTCCGTGCTGAACCGGACCCGGTACTCCGGGATGGTGTCAAAAACCTCGTCGGCGGCACAGAGATACCGCATGCGGGTCAGAGCGTCGTCGGACCACAGCATATCCACCTGCCGGGCGCCGGCTTCGTAGGCCGCCTGGGCGCAGAGCCGGGCGAAGGGGGCCTGATCCACCTGGCTGGTGATGACCAGATCCTGGCCCTTCTGCACGTTCACGCCCACCCGCACCAGCAGCTGGGCGTATTCCTTCAGTTTGTCTTCAAAAGTGTACATTTTTACGTTCCTTTCCAGTTTCTCAAGCGCGGTGTAGCCGCGCGCACGCGATCTGCGAAGGAAGAACGCGCGGCTGCGAATATGTGAGATTCAGCGACATGCGCGGTGAATCTCACACCTTACAGGTCCCGCTGCCCGGTACGCCGCAGGCGTATAAGCGGGACCTGCAAGCGAAGCGAAGGCGGAGCCTCAGTCTGGCGAATCCGCAGGATTCGGCAGACTGAATCATTCGTTGGAAGCTCGGTTCAGGCTCTTCTGCTTGGAGGAGATGATCAGGAACAGGAAGCCCAGTGCGAAGAAGATGGCCAGGGACGCCACGGCGATGTTGATGGTGCCGCCCGCCAGCTTGACCCACGCGATGACGGCCGAACCCAGGAAGGACGCGCCCTTGCAGAAGATGTCGTAGATGCCGAAATACTCGCCGGAGTTCTCGGGCGGGATGATCTTGGAGTAGTAGGACCGGGACAGGGACTGGATGGAGCCCTGGAAGCAGCCCACGCCGAAAGCGAGGATGCCGAAGTGCAGCAGGGTTTTCAGCGTCAGGGCGTAGAGGCAGACCGCGAAGTAGCCCGCGATGCAGACCAGGATCAGCGGCACGGTCTTATACCGCTTGCTGAGCTTGGCGAACACCAAAGACCCGATCCACGCCACCACCTGGGTGGCCAGCAGGAACACCACCTGGCCCACGGTGGGGAGGCCCAAATCGGTGCCGATGTTGATGCAGTTGTCGATGATGGTGCCCACGCCGTCGATATAGAGGAAGAAGGCGATCAGGAAGAACAGGACCTTCTTGTCCCGGACGGCGATCTTCTTGAGGGTGGCGAAGATCTTTTTGAATACCTGGCCCACGGAGGTGTGGGTGTGCTCCACGTAGTTCTTCTGCTGATAGTTCCGGATGAGGGGCAGCGTCACCAGCAGCCACCAGATGGCGGTGACGCCGAAGCCGATGATCTTGCCCACCAGGGGGGAGAACAGCATGAGGTTCTCGGAAAGGCCGCCGCTGAGGATATAGGCCACCATGGCCACGAGGAACGGGATGCAGGAGCCGATGTAGCCCCAGGCGTAGCCGTAGGAGGAGACCTCGTCCATGCGCTCCTCGGTGGTGACGTCGTTGAGCATGGAATCGTAGAAGGTCAGGGACGCCTGATAGAACACCTTCGTCAGCACGTAGACGACGAGGAACAGCATCCAGCTCCAGGTGAAGCTGTTGAGGACGCACCCGATGACGCCTGCGGCCACGGTGGTCTGGAAGAAGATCTTCTTGGATTCCTTGCGGTCGGCCAGCGCGCCCAGCACCGGGCCCAGCAGGGCCACGATGACCGTCACGATGGAGATGGCGATGGAATAGTAGGCGGTGGCCTGGTCGCCGGTGATCTGCCCCGGGTTCGTGCCGATGGCCAGCTCCTTGAACCAGATCGGGATCAGCGAGCAGGCAAGCATGGTATAGGCCGAGTTGCCCACGTCGTACAGCACCCAAGAAAACTCCTGCGGCGACAGGTCGCGGAAGACCTTGGTCTTGTTCAGCCAGTTAAAGAGACCTTTCATGTCCATTCCCCTTATCTGTCAAAATTCGGGAAAACTCCCTTCTTTTATTATTGCCATAAATCGCCGGTTTGCACAAGGGGCAATTTGCCTGAAATCGAAAAAAGAGGGCTGCATCCCGATCCTGTCTTGTTTGTGCTGACCCTGACTTCCTATGACGAAACCATCCTTCCTGTTTTTTCGTGTGCTATGCTTTGCTCCGATCTCATCCATAGAAAGGGGGTCCTTCGATCCATGCTTCGTTCTTTGCGCGTGCTGCTTGTCGCCATCCTCGTCACCCTGTCCCTGCCGGTCCTCCGCTGCGACGCCCAGCCGGCCGCCGCTCCGGCCAAGGCCGGGCAAACGCCGCTGAAGGTGGAGGTGCGGCTGCAAAGCGCCTCCCGCCAGATCACCGAATACCTGGCCGCGGAGGCCACGGCTTCGCCCACGGCCACGCCCGCGCCCACGGCCACCCCGGTGCCCTCCCCCACCCCGGTGCCTACGCCCTTCTCCCTCTACTGGATCAGCGATACCCAGGTATATGCCTATCGGTATCCCCAGGTGTTCAACAAAGTCTTCGCCTACGTGGCTAACGCCTGCACGGAGCAGAACGCTCTGGGGGTGCTCATGACCGGGGACATCGTGGACAACCGGAACACCCAGCGGCACTGGGACA
>CAMHDC010000071.1 GCA_946183765.1 uncultured Clostridia bacterium
ATAGCGGTCTCCAAAACCGTTCTTGAGGGTTCGAGTCCTTCTGCCCCTGCCAAAAGAGATACCACCCATCCGGGTGGTATCTCTTTTTGATTAGATTGGGCAGAAGGACTCGAACGGCTTCGGTAGTGAATCAGGCCCCTGTGGGGCCCGAGAGCCGAAGCCCGACCAAGCCCGCAGGTGCGAATTCGAGTCCTTCTGCCCTCCCCCTTGCAAATCGTGGTTTTTCCTGCTATCATCTTATAAAATCATACTCAGGAGGCGCCCATGACCCCCATCTTCACATCCGAAAGGATAGACTTCGTTCCCGTGTCCGAAGCCCTGGTGCCGGACTATCTCGCCATGATCAACGACAGGGAGCGCGTGGGCCGCTTCATCGGCCGTATCCAGCCTATCACAGCGGAGCAGGACCGCTGGTGGGTCCAAAAGAAGCTGGCGGAGGGTGCTCCCGTTTTCTCCATGCTGGAGAAAGCCACCGGCGCCTTCATCGGCAACATCGAATTCATGGACGTAGCCGACGGGGCAGGGGAGCTGGGCATCGCCATCACCGCCGGCATGCAGGACAGGGGCTACGGCACGGAGGCCATCCCCGCCATGGTCCGCTACGGCATGGATGCACTGGGCCTTCGTCACGTCTTCCTCAAGGTCTTCCCGGACAACGCCCGGGCCATCCACGTGTACGAGAAGTGCGGCTTTCGGGAATACGACCGCACCGAGGACGATGTGTTTATGAAGATTACCAAAGACGGCTTGCATATCGTTCCCTACACGGCAGCGAACGTTCCGGACGTGCTCTCCTTCGAGCGCCGTCTGCGGGAAGAGGAGGACTTCTGGGGCTGGGTCATCGACGACGCCTATATCGCTCAGGTCCAAAAGAGCTTCGAGGGCGACGCTTTCCGGGACGCCCTGTCGTTCCTGGCCTATATGGACGGACAGGCGGTGGGGCGGATCGACGCGTGCCTGATCCGCAGTCATTTCGACGGATCCACCAAGGCGTATCTGGATTGGATCTGCGTCCTCAAGAGCTATCGCCACCGGGGCGTTGCCCAAGCTCTGCTCGAAAGGCTCCGGCGGGAGCTGAAGACAAAGGGCGTGGACACCCTCATCGCCCTGACCGCCGCCAACGAGGAAGCCCAGAGGTTCTATAAGAGCGTGCCCAACTCCCTTATGCGGGACACGGGCATCTGGATCGATATTTAAGAACGACAGGAGTTTTCCATGATATACTGGCTGAACGGCGCATACGGGGTGGGGAAGACCACGGTGGCCCAGGGACTGAAGCCGCTGCTGCACAACGCTCACATCTTCGACCCCGAGCTCATTGGTAACGGCATCCGGGACAACTATCCCGCTAACCTCTTTCGGGAGACCTTTGAAGAGTATCCCCTTTGGCTCGAGACGAACTATCGCCTGCTGAAGGATCTCTACGAGCGATATGATGGCGATATCATTGCGCCCATGACCCTGCTGCAGGAATCGTCCTATACCGCCATTATCGGACGGTTGCTGGACGACGGCATCCCGGTGCGGTATATCTTTCTGGACGCGGACGAAGCCACACTGAAGCACCGGATGATCGACTCGGGCCGGGAAGAGCCGGACAGCTGGTGCGTTCGGCATATCCCGGTGTGCCTGGCCGCCCAGGCTTCCGACACCCATGCCATCCATATCGACACCGTAGGCCGCACCCCGGAGGACATCGCGCAAGAGATCGCAGTGCTGACCTAAGATGATCCGGCAGATCCTTGCAGTTTCCGGTGCAAAATAATATACTATCCTCCATGGACAAGAAACAGCAGTTCAAAATCATCCTGGCGGCCATCGTGAGTCACGGCGCCTGGGGCTTCAGCTTTCTGGCCTCCCGCAAGGGGCTGGACGGGGCCCCGGTGTTCGTGCTGCTGAGCCATCGGTTCGGCCTGTCCTTCCTGGTGATGAATCTGCTGTTGTTGGCGGGCGTGGGAAAGCTTTCCCTGCGGGGCAAGGGCCTCTGGAAGCCCCTTCTGCTGGGGCTCATGGAGCCGGTGGTGTATTTCTTCGGGGAACAGTACGGCATCCTCCATTCCAACACCAGCTTCTCCGGGGTCATGATCGCCATGATCCCCATCGTGTCCACCCTGGCGGCAGCCCCTGTCCTGGGGGAGAAGCCCTCCTTAGGACAGGTGCTTTTCAGCATCCTGTCCATCGGCGGCGTGGTGGGCCTGGGCATGATGAACAAGAACTCCGGGTCGCTGGACTGGATCGGCGTGGTGGCCCTGATCGTGGCCGTCCTCTCCGCCGGGGCTTACACCCTCATCGGGCGGGGCATCTCCCGGGAGTACACGCCCTTTGAACGAACCTATATGATGATGGCCGTGGGCGTGGCCGCCTTCACTCCTCTGGCGTTTATTCAGACCAAAGGCAGCGTCACAGCGTATTTCAGGCCCCTCGGCCAGCCGTCCTATCTCATGGCCATCCTGTTCCTGGCCCTGGTCTGCTCCGTGGCGTGCTATTTCCTGTCCAGCTACACCATCACCCATATGACCGTGGCCCGGGAGACGGTGTTCTCCAATCTGACCACCGCCGTGTCCGTCTTTGCCGGGGTCATCTTCCTCCACGAGCCCTTCACCTGGTTCGGCGCTCTCTGCTGCGCGATCATCTTTGTAGGCATCTACGGGGTACAAAAAACGGCGCCGTGAGGCGTCGCTTTTCTCTATATGCACTTATAAAAGCAGTATCCCGGCCTCGTCGCACGCCCGTTTGGTCCGCTCGTCCCATAAACTGCTCTGCACCTCTCCGATGTGGCAGGTGCCGATCATGAGCATGCACAGTCGGCTTTGACCGATGCCGCCGCCCATGGTCTGCGGCAGCTCGCCGCTGAGCAGCATACGGTGGAAGGGGAGCTTTGCCCGTTCCGGGCATCCTGCCGCCGCCAGCTGGCGGGTTAAGGCAGGGGGGTCCACCCGGATGCCCATGGACGAGATCTCCATGGCCCTGTTCAGAACCCTGTCCCACATGAGGATGTCCCCGTTCAGCGTCCAGTCGTCGTAATCCGGCGCCCGGCCGTCGTGAGGCTTGCCGCTTCGGAGGGGACAGCCGATCTGACTCAGGAACACGGTCCCGTGGACCTTCGTGATCTCGTTCTCCCGCTGATGAGGAGTGAGCTCCGGGTACATGTCCTCCAGCTCCTGGGTGCTGATGAAGAACACTTCCCGGGTGAGGTTCATGGGCAGGCTGGGGAAGGCCACGCTCAGGGCGTCCGCCGTTTCGCATATAGCGTCCACGATGGCCCGGACCGTCCGCCGCAGCGTATCCTCGGTCCGCTCCTCCGGGCGGATGATCTTCTCCCAGTCCCACTGATCCACGTAGATGGAGTGGAGGTTGTCCAGCTGCTCGTCCCGCCGGATGGCGTTCATGTCCGTGAACAACCCCTTGCCGGGGCGAAATCCGTACCGTTTCAGCGCCAGCCGCTTCCATTTGGCCAGGGAATGGACCACCTGCCCCTCCACGTCCACGGCGGCGATATCGAAGCTGACGGGCCGCTCGACGCCGTTAAGGTCGTCATTGAGGCCGGAACCGGCCGCCACGAACAGCGGCGCGGACACCCGCCTCAGATTCAGAGCGCTGCCCAGGTTCACCTGGAAGCTGTTCTTGATGAATTCGATGGCCCGCTGCGTCTCATATACGGACAAGGGGGACCGATACCCCCGGGGAATGACGATCTCGCTCATGTTGTTTTCTCTCCGAAAAGTATAGATGTAAATATAATATATGATCCACCTCCTTGTCAAGGGATCGGGCGGCCGGGGTTGCTTCTTCCCATGGCCTGTGATACAATGCCCCTGTTGTTTTTGGAAAGGAGGATGAGCTATGGGAGACGGTCGCACAAGCAAACTGTGGATGCCCCTGGACAACGCGGCCCTGATCTTTCCCGCCATCCGCCGCAGGAACTGGAACAACGTCTTTCGTCAATCCGTCACCCTGAAAGAGGATATAGACCCCGCCGTCCTGCAGCGTGCCGTGAACGAGCTCATGCCACGGTTCCCTTCCTTCTACCTTCGGCTCCGGCGGGGGGTGTTCTGGTACTATCTGGAGGAGGTTACGGCGCCGCCCCAGGTCCAGGAGGACTACGCCTACCCCCTGACCTTCATGACCTCCAAGGAGATGAGCCGCTGCTGCCTGCGGGTGCTCTATTATCGAAATCGTATCGCCGTGGAGTTTTTCCACGTCCTCTCCGACGGCGGTGGAGCCATGACGTATCTCAAGACCCTGACCGCCCGGTATCTGTCCCTCCGGTGGGGGGTGGACGTTCCGGCTACGGACGGTGTGCTGGATATCCACGAGCCGCCCGCCACGGAAGAGCTGGAGGACAGCTTTCAGCGGTACGCCGCCGACCATCCGGCCTACTGCCCCGAGGCGGAGGCCTATCGCCTGCCCGGCAAGCGGGAGCTGGGCCGGTTCATGCGCCTCGTCACCGGCGTGATCCCCGGCGACGCCCTCCACGCTCTGGCCCATCGCTGCGGCTGCACCGTCACCGTGCTCCTGGCGGCGGTCATGGCGGAGTGCGTCATCGCCCTGCAAAACGAGCATGTGCCGAAAAAGCGGCAGAAACCGGTGAAGATCACCGTTCCCGTGGACCTAAGGCGTCTCTTTCCCAGCCGGACCCTTCGCAACTTCGCCCTCGCCGTGAACCCCGGCGTGGATCCGCGATTGGGGACCTACACCCTGGAGGAGCTGTGCGCGGCGTTCACCCATCAGCTGGCGGCGGAGATCACCCCCCAGCGCATGGCTGGCCGTATCGCTCAGAACGTGGAGCCCCAGAAAAACAAGCTCCTGAAGGCGGTGCCCATCTTCCTCAAAACCCCGGTCATGCGGGCGGTGTACGACCGGCGGGGGGAGCGCCTGGGCTGTCTCAACGTCTCCAACCTGGGCGTGCAGAAGCTTCCGGCGGCCATGGCCCCCTATGTGGCGCGGATGGAGTTCATCATCGGCGTACAGTACTCCTATCCCAACAACTGCTCCGTGGTCACCGCCAACGGCGTGACTCTCGTCAACATGATCCGCAGCATAGAGAGTTCCGAGCTGGAACGGCGGTTCTTTTCCCGGCTGGTGGAGCTGGGCGTCCCGGTATCCATCGAGACCAACGAATGAGGAACACAACGTGAAATCCTCCTTTCGCACTGTTGCAGCCTGCGCCTTTGCCGCGGACCGGCGCGACAACGCTGCAGGCGGTACGGGCCAATCTGCTGATAAAGGAATGTGATATATATGTACTGTGTGAAATGCGGCGTCCGGCTCCAGGAGGGCGTCAAGGCCTGTCCCCTGTGCGGCACCCCGGTGTGGTGCCCGGAGGCGGGGGAGAGGGCTCCTGCCGCGCCTACCTATTCCGACCGCTATCCCGAATACAGCCGTCAGAAACGGCTCACCGTCATGGCGTCGCTCACGGTGACGCTGCTGGCGGCCATGATCGCCTGCTTCACCATCGCCATGAACACCACGGGCCGCATGGGCTGGTCCTTCTACGTGATCGCAGGCACGTCGGCCTTCTATTTCGTCTTTCTGCTGCCCTTCTGGTTCCGGCGGCCCCATCCCATGATCTTCGTGCCCGTGTCCTTCGTGTCCATATGCCTGCTGCTGCTGGCGATCTCAGCATATACCGGCGGCCGCTGGTTCCTTTCCTTCGCCTTCCCTTTGACGGCGATCCTGGCGGTTTTGACCATCGGAGCTGTCGCCCTCTTCCGATACGTGAAGAAGGGCACGATCTTCATCACCGGGGGCCTTCTCATAGCCCTCGGCGGCAGCTGCATGCTGGCGGAGCTGTTCCAGCATCTGACCTTCCACACGCCGCTGTTCACCTGGTCATTGTACGCTGCGTCGGTGTTCTGTCTCTTCGGCGGCTTTTTGATCCTGGCGGGGATCGTCCGGCCCCTGCGGGAGCATCTGGAAAGGAAGTTTTTCATCTGATCCCGCGGGAAAACTTTTGACGGCCCTGTTAACAGAATTGACAAACTTTCGCTTTTGTGGTATAAGGTATGTATGTTTGTGCCAAGGGAGGAAACTGCCCTTGACGCGGACAAATACAAGTTAAAATATGGGAAAGGAAACCAAAGATGAAGTTTTCTAAGATTCTCGCAATCGTTCTGGCCCTCGTCATGGTGTTCGCCCTTGTCGCCTGCTCCTCTGGCGCCAAGACCGAGACCGAGACCAAGACCGAAGAGCCCGCGAAGGCAGCTGTCAAGGTCGCTATGATCACCGACTACGGCGATATCACCGACCAGTCCTTCAACCAGACCACCTACGAAGCCTGCAAGGCGTTCTGCGAAGGCAAGAAGCTGGACTTCCAGTACTACAAGCCCGCTTCCGACTCCGATGAGGATCGTATCTCCTCCATCGAGAAGGCCATCGACGACGGCTTCAACGTGATCGTGATGCCCGGCTACGCTTTCGGTCCCGCCATCAAGGCCACCGCCGAGAAGAACGCCGAAGTCACCTTCATCGCCCTGGACGTGAGCGAGTTCGATCTGGGCTATGAGGGCGCCATCCCCGCCAACCTGTACAGCGCTGTGTACCAGGAAGAGCTCTGCGGCTACATGGCCGGTTATGCGGCTGTGAAGCTGGGCTACAAGAAGCTGGGCTTCCTGGGCGGCATGGCTGTGCCCGCCGTGGTCCGCTACGGCTACGGCTTCGTGCAGGGCGTGGACGCCGCTGCGGCTGAGCTGGGTCTCACCG
>CAMHDC010000072.1 GCA_946183765.1 uncultured Clostridia bacterium
CCGACGCGGGTCTCTCTTTGGAGGAGATCCGCGTCGCGCTGCTGGAAAGCCTGGAAGGCCGGACCCTCCGCAAGGTGCTGATCCTGCCCCCGGACTTCACCCGCTTCCATTCCAACGCGGGCTTCATCACCAACGTCTATTACCACGCCCTCACCGACGCCGGCGTCCAGGTGGACGTCCTGCCCGCCCTGGGCACCCATGTTCCGGTGACCAGGGATCAGTGGGAGAAGATGTTCGGCGACGTTCCCTACGACCGGATGCTGGTCCATAACTGGCGGACGGACGTAATGCAGCTGGGCGAGGTCCCGGCGGACTTTATCTCAAAGATTACCGAAGGCCTCTGGACCGATCCCGTGGTGGCCGAGGTGAATCGCCGGGTCATGGACGAGAGCTACGATCTGATCATCTCCCCGGGCCAGGTGGTGCCCCATGAGGTCATCGGCATGGCCAATCACGCCAAGAACCTGTTCGTGGGCGTGGGCGGCAGCGACATGATCAACAAGTCCCACATGATCGGCGCGGTCTACGGCATGGAGCGCATGATGGGGAAGGACTACACCCCGGTCCGCCGGATCTTCGACTACGGCCTGGAGCACTATCTGAGCCGGCGGCCCATCCTCTTCGTCCTCACCGTGACCACGGCCCCCGGCGGCGTCATCCACACTCACGGCCTGTTCATCGGCGAGGGGCGGGACTGCCTCACCAACGCCGTGAAGCTGGCCCAGCAGAAGAACATCGACTTCGTGCCCCACGGCCTGAAAAAGTGCGTGGTGTATCTGGACCCCTCGGAGTTCAAGAGCACGTGGCTGGGCAACAAGGCCGTCTACCGTACCCGCATGGCCATGGCCGACGGCGGCGAGCTCATCGTGCTGGCCCCCGGCGTGGAGCGCTTCGGCGAGGACGACCAGGTGGACAAGCTCATCCGCAAGTACGGCTATCGGGGCCGGCTCCACACGCTGGAGCAGTTCAAACGGCCCGAGAACCAGGACCTGCGGGACAACATGGGCGCGGCGGCGCACCTTATCCACGGTTCCAGCGACGGCCGTTTCACCATCACCTATGCCGTGAAGAACATCACGAAGGAAGAGGTGGCGGGCGTAGGCTTTGCCGTTGCGGACTACGACGAGATGGCACAGAAATACGATCCCGCCAAGCTTCAGTACGGCTATAATACCGTGGACGGGGAGGAGATCTACTTCATCCCCAACCCCGCTTTGGGCCTTTGGATCGACCGGGAACGCTTTGAAAAGGAGAAGTAAGCTATGAAGCCCTTTATGGACAAGGATTTTCTGCTGGACACCCCCACGGCCCGGCGTCTCTATCACGACGTGGCGGCGAAGATGCCCATCATCGACTACCACTGCCATCTGATCCCCCGGGAGATCTACGAGGATCGGCAGTTCGAGAACATCACCCAGGTCTGGCTGGGGGGCGACCACTACAAGTGGCGGCTCATGCGCTCCTTCGGCGTGGACGAGAAGTTCATCACCGGCGATGCCTCCGACCGGGAGAAGTTTCAGAAGTGGGCTGAGACGCTGGCCCTGGCCATCGGGAATCCCCTGTATCACTGGAGTCATCTGGAGCTTAGGCGGTACTTCGGCTACGAGGGCATCCTGAACGGCGACACCGCCGAGGCGGTCTGGAACCTGTGCAACGAGAAGCTCCGCCAGCCGGATTTCTCCGCCCGGAACCTGATCCTTCGCTCCGACGTGAAGGTGGTCTGCACCACCGACGATCCGGCGGACACCCTGGAATGGCATCAGAAGATCGCCGCCGACGGCTTCCCCGTGAAGGTGCTGCCCAGCTTCCGCCCCGACAGGGCCATGAACCTGGATAAGCCCGACTATATCGACTACCTGGAAAAGCTGGGCGCGCCCAAGACCTACGCCGAGCTGGTGAAGGTGCTGCAGGAGAAGCTCGATTTCTTCGTGTCCCTGGGCTGCCGGGTCAGCGACCACGCCGTGGAGTCCGTGCCCTACGCTCCCGCCAACCAGGCGGAGCTGGAAGCCATATTCGCCAAGCGCCTCTCCGGCCGGATCCCCACCGCCCAGGAGATCAAGCAGTTCAAGACCGGTCTGCTCCTCATGCTGGGCCGGTGCTACGCCAAGTACGGCATCGCCATGCAGCTCCATTTCGGCTGCATCCGGGACAACAACGGGTATATCTACCGGCGCTTGGGCCCCGACACCGGCGTGGATTCCATCGGCGATCCTTCGCCGTTGAAGGACCTGGTGGGCTTCCTCAATGCCCTGGCGGAGACCAATGAGCTCCCCCGCACCATCCTCTACTCCCTGAACCCCACGGAGAACGCGGCCATCGGCACCATCATCGGCTGCTTCCAGGGCCCCGAAGCCCGGGGCAAGCTCCAGCACGGCAGCGCCTGGTGGTTCAACGACCATGAGAAGGGGATGCTGGATCAGATGACCACCCTGGCGGCCGAGGGGCACCTGGGGACCTTCGTGGGCATGCTCACCGACTCCCGCAGCTTCCTCTCTTACACCCGTCACGAGTACTTCCGCCGCCTCCTCTGCAACCTGGTCGGCGGCTGGGTGGAGCGGGGCGAATTCCCCGACGACGAAAAGTCCCTCCGCACCATCATCGAGGGCATCTGCTACCGGAATGCCGAAGCCTATTTCGGCTTTTAAGCGGCAGGATCGAAAGCCCTGTCTTTTGCTGAAGCAAAGGAATCCCAGGGAATAGTCCAGGCCTGCTTTCGATCACGTCCATTTCCTGAGTCAAAACGAGCGCGTCCCATAAGGAACGCGCTCACTTTTTATGGGTATGCGGCAAGTCGCCGGGATGTATCAGAGCGTAAATTCTCTATATGTCTCTCCGTCTATCGTCTTCCAGAGGAACACCCCGTCTTCCAGCGTCATATAGCTGTGGGCCGAGCCCTCCTTGGGCATAGACAGGGAGCCGGGGTTCAGATAGGTGACGCCGTCCCGGGTTTCGCAGGCAGGCACGTGGGTGTGGCCGTGGAGGAGGATATCCCCCGCATGGAGCGGCGGGAGGTTTTCCAAATTGAACAGGTGGCCGTGGGTGACGAAGATGAGCCGCTTCCCCTCCGCAAGCAGCGCGTAGTCCGCCCAGATGGGGAAGGAGAGCACCACCTGGTCGATGTCCGCGTCGCAGTTTCCCCGCACCGCCATAATGTCCCCCTGCCGGCTGTTCAGCAGCGCCGTCACCGTCTTGGGATCGTAGTCCCGGGGAAGGTCGTTCCGGGGCCCGTGGTAGAGGAGGTCGCCCAAAAGGAGCAGCCGGTCAGCCCGCTCCCGATCGAAGGCGTTCAACAGTTCCCTGCAGTAGTAGGCCGACCCGTGCAGGTCCGACGCGATAAGCCATTTCATACATCTTGCTCCCTGATATTTGATACGACGAGTATATCAGAAACTGCACCGCTTGACAATTCCGGCCTTTCTACTTTATGCTGAAAGGGAAAGAAAACAAGGAGGAAAAGCAAATGAACGCAGCAGAACGAGTGTGTGCATTTTTGGACGAAGCGCAGGTTTACTATCTGGCCACCGCGGAGGGCGATCAGCCTCGGGTGCGGCCCTTCGGCACGGCCATGGTCTATGAAGGGAAGCTGTACATCCAGACCGGCAAGGTGAAGCCCGTCTCCCGGCAGCTCGCATCGAACCCCAAGGCGGAGATCTGCGCCTTCAGCAAGGGCCAGTGGGTCCGGGTTTCGGGCCGGCTCCTGAACGACGATCGACGGGAGGCGAAGGTCGCCATGCTGGACAAGTACCCGAACCTGAAGGCCATGTACGACCCCGACGACGGCAACACCCAGGTCCTCTATTTCGCCGACGCCCTGGCCACCTTCTCCTCCTTCACCGCTGCCCCTGAGACGGTGGAACTCTGATACTCCCCTGTGCATCCGAGGACGCCCCTTGATAGGGGCGTCTTTTTGCGATATAGTATATATATTCCCATAGGAAAGGGGTCCCACCATGAAGAAAGCAAGGATCAAATGGGCGGTGCTGCTGGCGGCGCTGCTCGTCGTCGCCTTTGGAGCACTGACGATCGCCAACGTCCTCCAGACCGATCACGGGAACGTCGTCGTCACGGAGGGCGTCATCGACGCCTATCGGGGCGAGAACGGCAAGGAGCATCTGGGAATGATGACCTACAAGCTCTACACGCCCAAGACCGCCACGGCGGCGCATAAGGCCCCCGGCGTGCTGCTCCTTCACGGCTACCAGAACGATCGGGAGACCAACGCCGCCTACGCCATCGAGCTGGCCCGCCGGGGCGTGGTGGTCCTGTCCCTGGACGAGTACGGCCACGGTTTCACGGAGCCGGGCCTCAAGGAGCGGGGCTACGTGAACCACACCGTGAAGGTGAATTACGGCGAGGACAGCGTCGAAGCCGGCACCTTCAAGAAGGTGGGGGGCACGGTCCGCTACCGCGTCCTCATGAACTTCTCCAACCTTTCCTTCTTCAACGATCACTATTCCAAGGACGAGGACGGCAATGCCATCGTGGACAGCTCCTGTGGCGGCGTGGCGGCCTACGCGGTCCTTGCCGCCATGGACAACGTGGACCCCGCGCGCCTGGGCGTCAGCGGCCACTCCATGGGCACCTGGGCCGGTTGGTCCGTGGCGGCGGCCTATGCGGGCACGGACATCGAGCCCAAGGCCACGGTCCTACAATGCGGGGAGCTGTTTCGGGACAGCGTTTACGACACGAGCAAGATACATTTCAACAACGTGCTGCTCCTCCAGGCCAAGTGGGACGAGTTCAGCTACTTCAGGGATTACAAGCGGGTGGTGAACGACGAGCTGCTCAAATCCGACCTGCGCTGCGAATTCTTGGGCACCACCGCCGATCAGGCCGCCTGGAACAAGACCTTCGGGGATTTTGCTGACGGCAGCGCCCGGCGCATGGAGCTCCTCTACACCAACCACCGACTCACCACCCACAACGCCCATGGCCTGGCCGTGGCATTGGATTGGTTCAAGGCGGCTTTCGGGGCCGGGAGCATGAACGATCTGGCCGTGACGGACCAGATCGCCATGACCAAGGAATGGCTGGTGCTCCTCGCGATGTTCGCGACGCTCCTCGCCATGGTGCCCCTTGCGGAGCTGCTCCTCACCGTCCCCTTCTTCGCCGCCATCCTCCAGCCCCTGCCCTCCAAGGCGAACGTCAAGCCGAAGAGCAAATGGTGGCGAGGCGCCGTCATCACCATGCTGATCGCGGGCCTTACCTACCCGTTCATGACCCAGCTGGGTCACGCGCTGCTGCCGCTCCCGGAGGGAATCTTCCGCATGACCGTGGGCAACGGCTTCATCGGCTGGTATGCCCTGCTGATCCTGGTGATGGTGGTGACCTCCTGGACCGGCTGGCGCAAGGCGAAAAAGGCGGAGACCTTCGATGGCTGGTACGGCATGGGCCTGGGCAGCCAGCAGGAACCTCTGAAGATCGGCTGGAAGCTTTTGGGCCGGTCCGCCCTGCTGGTCCTCTGCCTGCTGTTGATGGTTTACTGCGTGACCGCCCTGGCCGGGATATACCTGCTGGATCTTCGGTTCATCTGGCCCTTCTTCAAGACCTTCACCCTGGCCCGCTTCGGCCAGTTCTGCGTCTATATCCCCCTGTTCGCTCTGTTCTTCCTGCTGAACAACTCCAAGATCATGGCTTCCATGCGCACCAAAGCCGCCTATGAGCCCGGGGCCAAGGGGTTCTTCGGCGCCTGGTGGCGCAACGCCCTCATGATGGTGGGCGGCGTGCTGCTGATCGTGCTCATCGAGTACATCCCCTTCTTCCTGAACATCGGCCCCGGGGCGGACGTGCTCTTCGGGTCCACCTTCGGCGGGCCCTTCATGTCCCTCCTCATCCTGTTCGTGCCCCAGGTGCTGGTGTTCAGCTTCCTGGGCACCTGGTTCTACCGCCGCACGGGCAGCGTCTATCCCGGCGCGCTGCTGATCGCTTCTTTAGCGGCATGGATCGTCACCGGCGGGTCGGCTATGCTTTGATTCAGGGAAAAGGACGCTGCGCATGTCGCCGGATTTGACAGATCCAAGCTCCTATACTGCAAGATAAAGAGGGAAAAATGGAATCTACGATCAAACAGATTACTGTAAGCACGCCCCTGGGGGAGATCCGGGGCCTGGACAACGGCAAATGCCTGGAGTTTCGGGACGTGCCCTTCGGGAAGGCGGGGCGGTTCGAGTACGCTCAGCCGGTGGAGCAGTGGGACGGGGTGCTGGACGCCACCGTCTTCGGTCCCGGCTGCCCCCAGAACCGGGCCGTCCACGAGCATTTGGACGATCCCACCCGCCTCTTTTACAAGCGGGAGTATCGGGAGGGCCTGGACTTCACCTACAGCGAGGACTGTCTGAACCTGAACATCTACATGCCCTACGAAGCCAAGAACGCCCCCGTGATCCTGTTCTTCTACGGCGGCGGCTTCGACTCCGGTCTGAACTGGGAGAGCCCCTTCGACGGCAGCGGCTACGCGGCGCGGGGCGTGGCGGCGGTGTTCGCCAACTACCGGGTGGGGCCCCTGGGGTATCTCACCCATGGGGAGATCCAAAAGAGATACGGCCGGGACGGGAACTTCGGCCTGGACGATCAGCTGACCGCCGTCCGGTGGGTCAGGGACCATATCTCCGCCTTCGGCGGCGACCCGGACAACCTTACCCTCATGGGCCAGAGCGCCGGGGCCATCTCCGTCCAGTATCTGTGCCTGAACC
>CAMHDC010000073.1 GCA_946183765.1 uncultured Clostridia bacterium
TCCGCAAGCGCATGCTGGTGATCCCCCAGATCATCGACCCCTCCGTGCCCATCGGGAAGGACGATTCCCAGAACGTGGAGATAGAGCGTTTCGGGGAGCCAGTGGTGCCCGACTGGCCCATCCCCTACCACACAGACATCATGGAACGGCTCCACGGCATCGAGCTGGACGCCGCCCGCCGCACCAGCGGCAACGGGTTCTATTACCTGTGCGGCGACATCGCCCGGCTCCAGAGCGCCATCCTCTCCTACGCCCGGGACTTCATGATCGACCGGGGCTACACCTACTACATCCCGCCGTTCATGATCCGTTCCAGCGTGGTGGACGGGGTCATGAGCTTCACCGAGATGGAAAACATGATGTATAAGATCGAGGGCGAGGACCTGTACCTCATCGGCACCAGCGAGCACTCCATGATCGGCAAGTTCATCAACACCTTCCTGGACGAGGAAAGCATCCCCCAGCGGCTCACCAGCTACAGTCCCTGCTTCCGCAAGGAGGTGGGCGCACACGGCATCGAGGAGCGGGGCGTGTACCGCATCCATCAGTTCGAGAAGCAGGAGATGATCATCGTCTGCAAGCCCGAGGAGAGCCCGAAGATGTTCGACGAGCTGTGGCAGAACACGGTGGACTTCTTCCGGTCCATGGACATCCCCGTGCGGACCCTGGAATGCTGCTCCGGCGATCTGGCCGATCTGAAGGTGAAGAGCCTGGACGTGGAGGCCTGGTCTCCCCGGCAGCAGAAGTACTTCGAGGTGGGCAGCTGCTCCAATCTGGGCGACGCCCAGGCCCGCCGCCTCGGCATCCGGATCAAGAGCAAGGACAAGCAGAAGGGCAACTACTTCGCCCACACCCTGAACAACACCGTGGTGGCCCCGCCCCGGATGCTGATCGCGTTCCTGGAAAACCACCTGCAGGCCGACGGCACCGTGACCATCCCCGAGGTTTTGCGGCCGTATATGGGCGGCAAGACCCATTTGGGATAAGACGGCCGCCGATATTGGGCCAGACCATTTGCGGCAACTGGTCTTAGGAGAGTATTGACAGGTAGAAATGGCGCTCCATGGCGCCATTTCTTTTTATTCTATGCCGCAAATTAGCCGTTTTTCCGGCCCATCGCATAGCGTACTATAGCACGGGCACGGAGAAAACGGCTTCTGCCTCCCATCTTGGCGGCCTCGTTGGCTCGTGAGCGGCGGGTCTTTTTTTCTTTTTTGGCGCATAGGGTGAGGAGAAAAGAAACCCTATGGGAGGTCATAGCCATGGATGTGGAAAAGGTCAGTTTCAACGTGGATACCCTGTGCATGCGGCTGGAGGAGCAGGTGCCCATCGAGAGCGCCATCCCCCTGCCCCAGGGGCGGACCGCCGGGAGCGTGCTGTCGGTGACGCCCCAGCTGCAGATCCGGGAGGTGCGGGTCAGCGAGACCGGGGTCCGGCTCTCGGGCCAGCTCCAGCTCCATCTCATCGCGGAGACCGGGGAGCGGGTGCTGTTCTCCTTCGACGCGGCGGCGGAGTTCACCCACCTCATCAGCGCCCGGATCACGGAGGACGCTTTGCAGCCCCGGATCTTCGGGCAGCTGCTCAAATGCGCCTGCCATCGGGAGGACGACGGGCTGCGCCTCAGCGCGGTGCTGGATCTCAAGGTGTGGCTTATGGCGCCCCGGGAGATCGGGGCCGTGTCCGCCATCCGGGGGGCGGTGGGTCTGGAGAGCCGGGAGGAGATCATCGTCACCCGGCGGCGGTCGCTGCAGGGGGCCAAGGCCGTCCAGGTCCGGGACGAACTGGGGGTGGAAGCGGGCACCAACGTGCTGGAGGCGAAGGGCACGGTCCGCGTCCTCTCCGCCCGCCCGGCCGGGGAGGGCATGGCGCTGGACGGGGAGCTCTATTCCTCCCTGGTGCTGCTGGACCCGGAGGGACGGCTCCGGGAGATGCCCGTGCGCACCCCCCTCTCGGACACGGTGAAGCTGGAGGGGCCCGCAAACGGCAGCCCCGCCCTCAGCGCGGAGCTCACCGGCCTCACTGCCCGCACGGACGGGGAAGCGCTGTTTCTGAACGGGGACGTGTCTGTGTCCGCCTACGGGGGCGCGGAGAGCCGCCTGCGGGTCCTTTCGGACGCCTACGACGAGGGCGGCACCTTCCTCTGCCACCGGGAGGAGAAAACGGGGCTCATGTACCTGGGCCCGGTGCTGAAAGAGGAAACGGTGGAAGGCCCCCTCACGGTGCCCAACCACATGCCGGAGGTCCAGCAGGTCCTCTACAGCCGCGCCCTGCCCGCCGTCACGGGCCTGGAAAGCGGGGACGGCGGGACGCTCCTGGAGGGGGTGGCGCTGGTGACCACGGTGTACCGGTGCGACAGCGGCCTGCTGCACAGCTTCACGGGGGAGGTGCCCTTCTCCCTCACCCTGCCGGGCCAGGGGGACCTGGTGCTGCCCCTGTCCGCCGCGGCCTTCTCCACGGTCACCGGCCGGGGGCGGGTGCTCCAGGGACGGGTGGAGCTGCTTTTCTCCGGCGAGCAGTACGCCCAAAGCAGGATCGGCTACACCGACGACCTGCTGGCCGGGCCGGGGACCCAGCCGGGCCGGGGCATCCTCATCTACGCCCCGGACCCCGAGGAAAACCTGTTCACCGTGGGCAAGCGCTTCGGCATCCCCCAGGCCCGGCTCCGGGAGCTGAACGGGGAGCTGACGGAACCCTTTTGGGGGACGGAGCGAATACTCATCATCAAATGAGCAATATGAAAAAAGAGGCTTTATCGGCCTCTTTTTTCTGGTTTGGTTCAGTTCTTACTCGCAGTAGGGGTCGTTCCGATCCCGTCTCTGCTTCTGTTCCGTTTCCATCTGTCGGTCCTGTTCCTTGCGCTCGTTCCGGCTCTTTTTGTCCTTTTTGTTCTGATCGCCGGTATAGGAGCGTTCAAACTCATCGAAGAAAGACATCTCTTTACCTCCCGGTATTGTTCGGCTCATGGCCGACAAGGGTAGTGTGACCCGAATCGCCGGGGGTATGCTGGCAAAAATTGTTATTTGCCCCGCTTTCTTTCGTCCGCTTCGATCTCAGCCTTCCAGTCGGCGGAAAGGGGCTCTGAGGCGCGCATCCGGCAGATGGTGTCGCTGACCACCCGATAGTTGAGCTCCGTGCCCCGGGTGTCGGACACGTACTTCACCGCCCGATCCCGGCGGATGCCGATGTCTTCCGCGGCGGAGATGGCGTCCATGTTGGCCCCCAGGAACAGGAATTCCCAGCCGTATTTCTCCTTCTGGCGCTCCACCATGGCCTTCACCTCCCGCCTGCCGTACCGATGGCTGGCGTTCTCCATGCCGTCGGTGGTGATGACGAAGATGGTCCGCTCCGGCACGTCCTCCTCCCGGGCGTACTTGTGCACGTTCCCGATATGATGGATGGCCCCGCCCAGGGCGTCCAGGAGGGCCGTGCAGCCGCCGGGGGTGTAGTCCCGCCGGGTCAGGGGCTCCACCTCCTCGAGACGCGCCCGATCATGGATCACCCGGCTTTCATTGGCGAAGGCCACCGTGGACACATAGGCCGTCCCCGCCTCCCGGCGCTGCTTCTCGATCATGCTGTTGAAGCCGCCGATGGTGTCGCTCTCCAGGCCGCTCATGCTGCCGCTTTCGTCCAAAATGAACACCAGTTCCGTCAAACCCTTCTTCATATTCGTATCCTCCTCACAAAAAATGGTCACCGGGTTTTCTGACCCTGTGACCACAGTATAGGCTGTTTGAAAAAGGGTTTGGTCGCCTGCCGGGCGACAAATCAGGAGCCAAGCAGGGGCTGATCGTAAGCGAAGAGGAGCTCGTTGACGGAAAGGACGCTGAAGACGCCCTTCTGGATGCATCCTTCCACGATGATGTCGAAAAGGAAGCTGTGGGAGAGGGTGTAGCCTGCCCGGGCCAAGAGGGACTGGGTCTCGGGCAGCGTCAGCTCCAGCGCCAGGGCGAAGGCCACGGCGGTGGTCTTGGAGGGCTTGTAGTGGGGGTCCGAACGGATCTTGGAGAAGAGCTTCCGGTCGATATTGGCCTTCTTGTAACACTCCACGTCCGTCAGGCCCTTCTCGTCGATGAGCCTGAGGAGGGTCTTGGAAAAGCCCTCGTCCAGCTGACGGAGCAGATCGTCCAGGTCCTGCGCCGCCGCCTGCTGTTTCTGGGCGGGCAGCTTCGGCTTCTTCGGGGCCGTTTGGTGCGCCGGCATGGGCGCGGCAGAAGGTGCGAGACAGGCTTCCTCCTCCGCCGGGAGCTTGACCGCCTGGAAGGTGCCCGTGTCCGCCATGAACTCCCGGGGCTCCCGTGCCCAGCGGTTCGACTTCAGATTCCGGGGCCGCTTTTCCTCCGCTTCGGCGTAGGCGTCGTCGATGAAGCTCTGTACGTCCCCGAACCGGTCCCCGCCCAGGAGGAAGGCCGCCCGATCGAAGAGGACCAGGTAGACCGTCAGATCGTGGTCCTGCAGAAAGGCGGAGACGGCCTCTGTGGCCACCCGGAAGGCCTCCGCCTTGGGGTAGCCGTAGACGCCGCTGGAGATGAGGGGAAAGGCCACGGTCTCGCACCCATGGGACGAGGCCAGCTCCAAAGACCGGCGATAGCAGGACCGGAGCAAATGCTCCTCCCCGTGATCGCCCCCGCGCCAGATGGGGCCCACGGTGTGGATGACGTACTTCGCCCGGAGGCGGTACGCCCCGGTGATCTTCGCCTCTCCGGTTTTGCAGCCGCCCAGGGTCCGGCATTCCGCCAAAAGCTCCGGCCCCGCAGCCCGGTGGATGGCCCCGTCCACCCCGCCGCCGCCCAGGAGCGAAGGATTGGCCGCGTTGACGACGGCGTCCACGGTCATCCTGGTGATGTCGTTTCGAACCAATAAAAGAGGCATACCCGCCCTCCTGTGTGTTGATAGAACGAGTATACCTCTTTTTGGTTTTCAGTGCAACAGGGCTAAGCCCCGCAGTGAACGGCGATGGCCCGCGCCGCGAATTCCCCGGTGCCGGGGCCGCCCGCCTTGTCGATGTTCTCGGTCATGGACCCGCCCCCGCCGTACATCCCGGACAGGCTCAGCAGGATCTCGTCGGAGCAGGTGTAGAAGTGCTCCGTGATGTAGCTTTGAAGCCGCTTCACCAGGGTCTGAGCCGGTTCGGCGGCCGGGTCCGTGTCCCGGATGGCGCCGAAGTCTTTGAAGATGTCCATCATGCCCTCGCTGATGGCCGCGGTCTGCTCCTTCGTGCGGCCCTTGGATTTCTGCTCATACTCCTGCCATTCCTTGGTCTGGCCCCAGGACGCCTTGGCCTCCCGGGCGTAGTCGTCGATCTTCTTCGTGTCGAATGCCGTAAAGTCTGTCATGCGCTTCACCCCCACCAATTTCATGCCTTTTGCAAATGCGATCAGATTCTCCAAATGTTCCTTCTGCAGCTCCAGCAAGCGTATCTGCTGGTCCAGCGCCTTGTTCCGGTCGAAGGTTGGGCTGTCCAGGATCTGCCCGATGTCCTTCAGAGGGAACTGGAGCTCCCGAAAGAGCAGGATGCTCTGGAGACGGGCGAGCGACCCTTCGTCGTAGAGCCGGTACCCCGCCTCGGTGACCTCGGCGGGCTTCAGCAGCCCCAGCTGGTCGTAATGGTGCAGCGCCCGGACGCTGACGCCGGTCAGTTTGCTGACCTCATGGACGGTCATCATGGCGATCGCCTCCCTTCGACCCATAGTATAAACCCTGACGTTACGTCAGGGTCAAGAGGTTTTTTTGAGTTTTTCAGAACAGGGGCAGGATCAGGGAAGTCACGTACGCCGCGGCGGTGGCAACGAGAGCCACCTCGATGAGGGACCGGCGCTTGAGGCCCAGGAGCAGGGCCGCCACGAAGCCCGCCACAGCGGAGATAGGCTCCCCGGTGGAGGTGAAGATGGCGGGGACGGTCATGGTCCCCAGCACCGCAAAGGGCATGTAGTGGAGGACCCCCAGCAGAAAGGGGCTGGTGATCTTTTTGCGGAAGAAGGCGAGGGGCAGCATGCGGACGAGGTAGGTGACTCCCGCCATCACCAGCAGATACAGGTACAGCTTCATAGGTCCCCCTCCCCCGCCTTCACAGGCTTGAGCCAGGCGGCGACGCAGGCCCCCGCCACGGCACTGATAATGATGACGAAGCCCTCGGAGAGGAAGCTGAACAGGGGCACGTACCGGAGGACCAGGCCCAACGATACGGCGGCGAAGATGGCCAGGAGCACCCCCCGCTCCTCCAGGGCCCCCGGCACCAGGATGGCCATGAACATGCCGTAGATGGCGATGCCCAACGCGGCGGAGAGGGCCGCAGGGAGCAGCGTCCCCGCGAAGGCGCCCAAAGCCGTGCCCAGGGTCCATCCGATCCAGGGGAGGCAGCCAAGGCCCATCATGTAGGGAAAGGTCAAGAGGCCCTTGCGGGTGGAGGCCACGGCGAAGATCTCGTCGGTGACGAAGAAGGAGGCCGCCATCCGCTGCAGCAGGCTGAACCGGGGGGAGAGCTTCTGGGTCAGGGTGACGCTCATAAGGGCGTAGCGCAGGTTGATGATGAACTCCGTCAATGCCAGCTCCACCAAAAGGCCCCCCGCCGCCATGACCGTGACCCCCGCCACCTGGCCCGCGGAGGTCAGATTGGTGCCGGAGAGGAGCACCAAAATGAGGCCCGGGAGGCCCTGCTTCACCGCCCAGATGGCGAAGCCGAAGGATACCGACAG
>CAMHDC010000074.1 GCA_946183765.1 uncultured Clostridia bacterium
GGACGGCCAGCGCCATCCGCAGCAAGCTTCGGGCCAAGGTGGCCATCGAGGGGGATCAGGAGAAGGGCAAGATCATCATCTCCTACTTCTCCCGGGACGATCTGATGAACATCTGCGACGCCATCCTGGGCGTCGAGGAATAATGTTTCACGTGAAACCATGACGAAGGAAGAGCTGTTCACCTGCATCGAAAAGGAATACGGCGTGACGCCGGACTACCCCTGGCTGGATTCGCCGGAAGGGGCCGTGTTCCGCCATGGGGACAACCGGAAGTGGTTCGCCCTCTCCATGCCCATTCCGCGCCGCTATGCCTACCCCGGTGAACCCGGCGAGGTGGACGCGGTGAACCTGAAGTGCGATCCGGTCCTCTCCGGCATGCTGCGGGGCGAGCCGGGCATCTTTCCCGCGTACCACATGAGCAAGGTCCACTGGATCACGGTCATTCTGGACGGCTCCGCAGACGACGACCGGCTTCGGTTTCTTCTCCATCAAAGCTTCGAACTGACCAAGAGCAAAAAACGCAAATAAACGAAAGCCCCTCTCCCGAAGGAAAGGGGCTTGCTTTTTGCTCGTTTTCAGCTTTTCCGCCCGTGCTGATAGAGCTGGCGGTTGTCCAACGCCCACTGGCGCTCGGAGAAGCCGCCCTTCACCACGCCGTCCAGGGCCGTGAACATCTCGAAGAGCTGAGCGTCCAGCCGGTCCAGGGTGGAGAGGACCTCGGCTTCAGGGAACATGGGGAGCTTCGGCGATCCGAACTCCGGCTGCCCGTGGTGGGAGAGGAGCATGTGCTCCAGGAGCATGGCCGTCTCCCCAGGCACCTGCAGAAGCTCTGCTGCCGCCCGGACCTCGGCCATGCCGATGTTGATGTGCCCCAGCAGCTGCCCTTCGGCGGTGTAGGCGGAGGCCACGCCCAGCTTGCCCGTGTCCAGCTCCGTGAGCTTCCCGATGTCGTGGAGGATGGCGCCGGCCACGATCAGCTGCCCGTCCAGCTCCGGATACCGGGCGGCCACGGCCTTGCCCATGGAGACCACGTTCAGGGTGTGCTCCAAAAAGCCGCCCCGGGTGGCGTGGTGGAGCTTCACGGCGGCGGGATAGTACAGCATCTCACGCTTGTGCTCCTTCATGAGATACTGGACCAGGCGCTTGAGATCGGCGTCTTTGAAGCTTTCCGTCTCCCGCCACAGGATCTCGTAGGCCGCGGCCGGGTCCTGGGGCGAACAGGGGACGATCCTGGACATGTCCACCTCGTCCGACTCGTTGGCCTGGCGGATGCGCTCGATCTTCAGCTGCTCGCTGTCCTTCCAGATGGTGACCGTGCCCCGGACCTTCACGATGTCCTCCGGCTCGAACATGCCCATGGAGGGGCCGTAGTTCCAGATCTTCGCCACACATTCGCCGCCGGCGTCCGCCAGCACCAAATCCATATAGGACCCGCCCTTGCTGTCCGTACGGAGCGCGGCGCTCTTCACCATGCAGAAGCCCTCCGTCTGCTGACCGGGGGCGTTCAGGATGCTCATTCTGCTCATCGTTCAAACCTCCAAATAGATGGATACAGTATACCAGATTTTTCCGTTTTGGCAAACAGGAACATTGTAGAATTTGGTGCGCTATGCTATACTGCTATACATAGGAGTATGCGCATATGACAGACGGATTGACAATCAAGCCCCTCTTGGGGGAGCGTTTCGACTGCGTGGTGATCGGCGCGGGCCACGGGGGCTGCGAGGCGGCCCTGGCATCGGCGCGCATGGGCCTGAAGACGGCCCTGCTCACGCTGAACCTGGACAGCATCGGCATGATGCCCTGCAATCCCTCCATCGGCGGCACCGGCAAGGGGCACCTGGTCCGGGAGCTGGACGCCATGGGCGGGGAGATGGGCCTGGCCGCCGACGACACCCTCATTCAGATGCGCATGCTGAACACGGGCAAGGGCCCCGCGGTCCATTCCCTCCGGGCTCAGATGGACAAGCGCCGCTACCACGAGCGCATGAAGGCCGCGCTGGAAAACGAGGACAACCTGACCGTCATCCAAAGCGAGGCCGTGGACTTTGCCACCGAGGGCGGCCGCATCTCGGGCGTCGTCACGGCGGAGGGCTTCTGCTATCCCTGCCGGGCGGCGGTCCTGTGCACGGGCGTGTACCTGAAGAGCCGTATTCTGATCGGCGAATTCGTCCGGGAAAGCGGCCCCGCGGGCATGCTCCGAAGCGAGGGCCTGTCCGGGAACCTCAGCCGCCTGGGCATCCCCTTGAGACGGTTCAAAACCGGCACCCCGCCCCGGGTGAAGCGGGACACTCTGGACTTTTCGAAGATGACGGTCCAGGAGGGGGACGAGCCCACGCCCGCCTTCTCCTTCCTCCACGGAGAGCTGCATCTGCAGCAGGATCGGTGCTGGCTCACCTATACCAATTTGGACACCCACCGGATCATCCTGGACAATTTGGACCGGTCCCCCCTGTACGCGGGCCGCATCCACGCCACGGGCACCCGCTACTGCCCCTCCATCGAGGACAAGGTGGTGAAGTTCGCCGACAAGGACCGGCACCAGCTCTTCATCGAGCCCGAGGGCCGGACCACCCAGGAGATGTACGTCCAGGGCCTCTCCACCAGCCTGCCCGCCGACGTGCAGGAGGCCATGCTCCATACTATTCCCGGCCTCGAACGGGCCCGGGTGATGCGCTTCGGCTACGCCATCGAGTACGATTGTTTGGACCCCCAATCCCTGGATCTGAGCCTGATGGTGAAGCATATCCCCGGCCTTTTCTGCGGGGGCCAGATCAACGGCAGCTCCGGCTACGAGGAGGCCGCGGCCCAGGGCTTCTACGCCGGGGTCAACGCCGCCCTGTACGTGAAGGGGGAGGAACCCTTCCGCATCGGCCGGGACGAGGGGTATCTGGGCGTGCTGGTGGACGATCTGGTCACCAAGGGCACGCCGGAGCCCTACCGGATGATGACCTCCCGGTGCGAGTATCGGCTGCTCCTCAGGCAGGACAACGCGGACGAGCGGCTTACCGAGAAGGCCCGGCGCACGGGACTCGTCTCGGACGAGCGATATGAAAGGCTCCTGCGCAAGCGGGAGAAGGTGGCGGCCGCCCGGGCGAAGCTGGATCGGCGGGTCCCGGCGGACGAGAAGCTTCGGGCGTATTTGGAATCCGTGGGCGAGACCGTCCCCCATGACGGGGCCAGGCTGTTCGAGCTGTTGAAGCGGCCCGGGGTCAGCTACACGGGCCTGCTGTCCCTTTACGGGGACGATTTGGACCCCTTGGATCGGGAGACCCTGGAGCAGATCGACGTGATGACCCGGTACGACGGGTATATCGAGAAGGAACGGCGGGAGGTGGAGCGCATGCGAAGCCTGGAAGAGCTGGCGCTGCCCGCCGATTTCGATTACAACAGCCTGTCCGGCCTTCGCTTGGAGGCCCGGCAGAAGCTGAACGGGGTCAAGCCCGCGAACATCGGTCAGGCCTCCCGGATATCGGGGGTGTCTCCGGCGGACGTGAGCGTGCTGCTGGTGGCCCAGAAACGGGGGATGCTGTGAGCGATTTGCGGGACATACTGAAGAAGGCCCTGCCCCAGGCGGGGGACGAGGCTTTGGACCGGTTCGAGATCTATCACCGGCTCCTGGCGGAATGGAACGAGAGGATGAACCTGACCGCCATCACGGACCCGGTGGAGGTCGCCGAGAAGCACTTTGCCGATTCCCTGGCGGCGTTGCCCTATTTGAAACCGGGCATGGCGGTGATCGACGTGGGCACGGGAGCCGGATTCCCCGGCGTGCCCCTGCTCATCATGGAGCCGGGTTTGGAGCTGACGTTGGCGGACAGCCTGCAAAAGCGGCTGACCTTTTTGGACGCTCTATTGAAAGAACTGGGATTGAAGGCGGAACTGGTCCACGGCCGGGCGGAGGATCTGGGCCAGAACAGGCTCTATCGGGAGCGGTACGACATGGCGCTCTCCCGGGCGGTGGCCAATCTGCCGGTCCTCCTCGAATTGACCACTCCCTTCGTGAAGGTCCATGGCACGGCCGTCGCCTACAAGGGCGACGCTGCGGAGGAGCTTCTAAACGCCAAATCGGCGGCCTTTCTGCTCCACGTGCAGCTCAGGACCGTGGAACTGGATTCCTCCCTGGGCAAGCGGTGCCTGATCTTCGCGGACAAGATAGCGCCCACGCCGAAGCAGTACCCCCGGAAGGCCGGGACCCCCAACAAGAAACCCTTATAAGGAGAAAAGATATGTTTGTGATCGCGGGCCTGGGCAATCCGGGCCTAAGCTACCGGAAGACCCGGCACAATATCGGCTTTATGGCCCTGGACGTGATCGCCCAGCGGATCGGCGTCAAAATCAAGGACAAGAAGTTTTCCGGGCTCCTGGGCGAAGGCGAGCTGAACGGCGAGCGGGTGATCCTGGTGAAGCCCCAAACCTATATGAATCTGAGCGGCGACTGCATCCAGCAGGTCATGCACTTTTATAAGCTGCCGCCGGAAAAGCTGCTGGTCCTCTGCGACGACGTGGACCTGCCCTGCGGGAGTCTGCGCATCCGGGCTAAGGGCTCGGCGGGCACCCACAACGGCCTGAGGAACATCATCGCCTGCCTCAATTCCGAGAATTTTCCCCGCATCCGCATCGGCGCGGGCCAGGACGTGAGCTTGCAGCTCCGTGACTATGTGCTCAAGCGGCCCGGCAAGGAGGAGCAGGTCGTTTTGGCCGAAGCCTACGAGAAGGCGGCGGACGCGGCGGCGCTCATCGTGAAGGGAGACGTGGAGGGGGCCCAGAGCCGCTTCAACAAGCGCCACGAGAAGAACCCTCGCCAGAGTCAGGCGGAAGAATGACGGATCGGCTGATCGCACAACTGAAGAAGGACCCGGCGGTCGCAGAACTGCTGTCGGGATTGAAGGAGGGAAGGGGCCCCGCGGCGGTCTTTTCCCTGCCCGACGCTGCCCGGGCGCCCGTGTTCGCGGCTCTCGGCGAGGACAGGACCGCGCTGGTGATCCTGGACACCGAGGCGGCGGCCGTTGAACTGTACAATGAAATCAAGGCCTATCGGCCCGACGCCCTGCCCTTTCTGCCCCGGGAGCTGCCGCTGGTCCACGTGCAGGCCGCGGCCCCGGAGCGCCGGAGCCAGCGGCTGGGGGTCCTGTCCCGGCTGGTGCTGGGCGTGCCCACCCTGATCGTCTCCTGCGCAGGGGCGCTCATGGAGCGGCTGGCGCCGCCGGAGGCCTTCATCTCCCAGGTGAAGGTGGTGAAGCGGGGGGACGTTTTGCAGCCCCGCGCCCTGCTTTTTGATCTGGTGGCGGCGGGCTACGAGCGGGTGGATATGCTGGAGGGCCCCGGCCAGGCGGCCCTCAGAGGCGACATTTTGGACGTGTTCCCGCCCCAGGGGGAGGACCCCTGCCGGATCGAGTTTTTCGACGACGAGGTGGACCAGCTCCGCTGGTTCGACGTAGCCACCCAGCGGTCCATCCGTCAGACGGATCGGGTGCTGCTCCCGCCGGCCTTCGAAACGCCCCAGCCCGGGACCCGGGTCCGCCGGGCGCTGAAGGCTTTGGGCGATCGGGCGGGCTTCGATCGGGAGCGGGAGGATTGGGCGGACGAACGGCCCACCCTGGGCGCGGACGTGCTGCTGCCCCTTCTGTATGAGGAGGAAGCCTCCCTGGACGACTATCTGCCCAAGGACTGCTTCAAGCTGGTGATCGAGCCGGATCGGGTGACGGAGGAGGGCCGGACGGCCCATACCCTGTTTTTGGAGTCCGTCACCGCCATGCTGGAGCGAGGAGAGGGCCACCCCCGGCAGGCGAAGCTCCTGCGGGAGGACGGGTATCTCGACGGCGTGCTGAACACCCGGCGGACGGCGGCGGTCTATTCCCTGTTCCGCACCAGCCGGGATCTGGAGCACAGGATGCGGGTGAAGTTCACCCTGGAAGGCGCGCCCATGTACCTGGGCGACATGGGAGAGCTCGTTCGAGAGCTGAAGCGCTTCCGGCAGTCCGGCGGCAGCGCCCTTCTGTACGGCGGCGAAAGCGCGGACGCCCTCCTCGGCAGCCTGCAGGACGAGATCCGCTGCGGCGTCAGCGACGAATTGAACCGGGACGTGGAGCCCGGCGAGGTGCTGATCCTGCGGGAAAGCCTGCCCCGGGGCTTTTTGTGCCCGGCGCAGAAGCTCCTGGTGCTCACCGGGGCGGAGCTCTTCGGCAAGCGCCTGTCCCAGCCCCGTAAAAAGAAAAGCGGACTCAAGTTTTCCGACCTCACCGTGGGGGATTACGTGGTCCACGAGGCCCACGGCGTGGGCCGGTTCGTGGGCGTGGAGCAGCTCACCGTGGAAAACAGCACCCGGGACTATCTGCTCCTCCTCTACAAGGGCGGCGACAAGCTCTATATCCCCACGGACCAGCTGGACCGCATCCAGAAATACATGGGCTCCTCCGGAGAGGACGCGGCGCCCACCCTCAGCAAGCTGGGGGGCGGCGAGTGGCAGCAGAAGGTGCAGAAGGCCCGGGCGGCAGCGAAGAAGCTGGCGGTGGACCTGGCGGCCCTGTACGCCAGGCGCGCTTCCATCCAGGGCTTCGCCTACTCTCCCGACACCCCCTGGCAGCGGAAGCTGGAATCCACCTTCCCCTACGAGGAGACCCCGGACCAGCTTCGGTGCATCCGGGAGGTGAAGGCGGACATGGAGAGCCGCCGGCCCATGGATCGGC
>CAMHDC010000075.1 GCA_946183765.1 uncultured Clostridia bacterium
ATGCCCATGCGCCAGTGCATGAGCTTGCGGTAGTCCGGCTCGTCCCGGGTGGTGCGCTTCAGCTCCGGGATGCCGCTGACCCGGGAGAATTCGATCCAAATCTCGGGGGTCAGCACCCCCTCCATATCCAAACATATCAGATCCATCTTACCACCTCGCCTGCATCGCTTTATCCAGCACGTAGTTCAGCATATCCGCCCGGTCGATCACGTCCCTGTGCCGCACGGGACGCTCCCGAAGGCCCCGCAGGTTCTTCGGCATGGGCACGCCCGTCAGCGCCTCCAGTCGCTCCATGGCGGCGAATTCGTCCTCCCCCGGCTCCTCGCCCAACGCTTCCAGCACCGCCGCCGGGAACTTGTAGGGGGAGGCTGTGGAAAGGATCACCACGGACCCGTGATCGGGGCAGGCGGCTTTGTACTGCCGGGCCGCTTCGTAGGCCACCGCGGTGTGGGTATCCATAAGATAGCCGTATCGACGCCAGACCTCCCCGATGGCCGCCTTGGTGCCCCCATCGTCGCAGCAGGCGGCGAAGAACAGCAGGTCCAGCTGCTCTTTGAGGGAAGCCGGGACTTCATAAGCGCCGGTCTCGGACAGGTTCTTCATGAGCCGCGCCACCAGGTCAGCGTCCTTAGACAGCATGAACAGCAGCCGTTCCAGGTTGCTGGACACCAGGATGTCCATGGAGGGGGAAACCGTTTTATAGAAGGGGCGGTTCCGGTCATATACGCCCGTGGACAAAAAGTCGGTCAGGATATTGTTGGCGTTGGAGGCGCATATGAGCTTGCCCACGGGCAGGCCCAGCTCCTTGGCGAAATACCCGGCCAGGATATCGCCGAAATTGCCGGTAGGCACCGCGAAGTCCACCGCGTCCCCCACGGCGATCCGGCCCGATTTGACCAGGTCCGCGTACGCCTTGAAGTAGTAGACCACCTGAGGCGCGAGACGGCCGATGTTGATGGAGTTGGCGGAGGACAGCCGCACCCCCTTCCCCCGCAGCAGCCCCTCACGCTCCACCGCGGCGAAGATGCGCTTGACGCCGGTCTGCGCGTCGTCGAAGTTGCCCCGGACGGCTGAAACGCAGACGTTGTCTCCGTCCTGCGTGGCCATCTGAGCCTGCTGGACGGGGCTGACGCCGCCGTAGGGATAGAAGACCATGATCCGGGTGCCGGGCACGTTCCGAAAGCCCTCCATGGCTGCCTTTCCCGTGTCGCCGCTGGTGGCGGTGAGGATGAGGATGTCATCGTCGACGCCGCACTTCTTTCGGGCGGCGGTCATGAGCACGGGCAGCATGGCCAGGGCCACGTCCTTGAAGGCGCTGGTGGGGCCGCGGAAAAGCTCCAAAACGGTATCGTCCCCCACCCGCACCGTGGGCGTCAGCTCGTCGGACTCGAACTTGCCGGCATAGGCCTGCTGCACCAGGGCCGCCATCTCTGTCTCGGAGAAGGACGGCAGCAGGGCGGCCAGAATCTTTGCGGCCATATCCTGGGTGGAAAGGGACAGCAGAGCCCGCCAGTCCAGCGCGACTTCGGCAAGGGAGACGGGGCTGTAGAGGCCGCCGTCTTTGGCCATACCGTCCAGGATCGCCTGGGCGCTGGAAGCTTTGAGATCGTCGTTTCGTGTGCTCTGATAGATCATATTCCTCCTCTTTTGCCGCTATCGACAAAAAAGCCTTGCAAATTGTTATGGTATATGATATATTGTCTGCTATTGAAAGTCAAGTGTTTTTCTATCACGGACAACCGTCCCTGGGGAGCACTGGAAAGGAAAGACCTGGACATGCAGATCGGATTGCTGGGCTACGGGACCGTGGGCAAAGCGTTTCATACCCTGAGCCAAGAGCAGCCGTCCCTGACCGTGAAGACGCTCCTCACCCGCCGCCCCCGTGGCACGGCCTGCCGGGAGACGGATTCCTTCGCCGATATTCTGAACGACCCCGCCATCGACCTGGTGGTGGAGCTCATCGGCGGCATCCATCCGGCTTATGAATATATCTCGGCAGCTTTGAAGGCTAAGAAGCACGTGGTCACCGCCAACAAAGCGGTGGTCTGCGCCTACTATACCGAGCTGGTGCAGCTGGCCCAGGAGAACGGCGTGTGCCTTCGGTGCACGGCGGCGGCGGGCGGCGGCATCCCCTGGCTGTCCTCCCTGGGCCGCCTGGCGAAGATGGATCGGATCACCGCCGTGGAGGGCATTCTCAACGGCACCACCAACTATATCCTGTCGGAGATGACCGCCCGGAACGCCGCCTATGAGGAGCTGCTCAAAGAAGCTCAGCAGCTGGGCTATGCCGAGGCCGATCCCACCGACGACGTGGAGGGCTACGACGCCCGGCGCAAGCTGGTGCTGAGCGCGAACCTGGCCTTCTCCGCCCTGCTCCGGGAGCAGGATATCCCCTGCATCGGCATCTCCCGCATGACCGTATGGGACATCGCCTGGGCTCGGGAGCGTGGCCTGGTCTGGAAGCTGATCGCCCGGGCCGAGCGGAGGGGCGACGCTGTGGGCGCCTTCGTGTGCCCCACCCTCTTCCCCGCTTCTACGCCGGAGGCTCAGACCAACGGCAGCGCCAATTTGGTCTCCCTCTACGGGTCGCGCGTCGGCAAGCAAAGCTTCTCCGGCGCCGGGGCCGGCGGCTGGCCCACGGCGTCCAACGTGCTGGCGGACTGTCTGGAGATCGCCGACAGCGCCCGGGCCTTCTACAGCGACCGGCCCGTGACGCCCCTGCCCATCGACAACCGGGGCGAGCTGAAGACCTGGCTGTTCCGCAGCTACGGTCGATACACCGTGCGTCAGGAGACCGCCGCCGACGCCTTTGAAGCCTATTCTGCCGTATCTGAGATCGATCCCGGGGCGCTGCTGGCATATCTGCCCCAGGGCATGCTGTAAAGCGAAAAGGAGGAAAGAGTATGAATACCAGTTCCCGCTATTATCTGGTGGCAGCCGAGGTGCTGCCGGAGATCTTTTTGAAGGTGGCCGAAGCGAACCGCCTCCTGCGGGCGGGCGAGGTCGCCACGGCCGGCGACGCCGCCAAGGCCGTGGGCATCAGCCGCAGCGCTTACTATAAGTATCGGGACGCCATCCAGCCCTTTACAGACATGACCACCGGCCATATCATCACCTTTTACGCCCTGCTGAAGAATCGTTCCGGGGTGCTCTCCAACGTGCTCTCCGTGTTCGCCCGCTCCGGGGCCAACATCCTGACCATCAACCAAAGCATCCCCACCGACGGCTGCGCCGCCGTCACCATCGCCGCGGAGACCTCCGGCATGTCCTGCTCGCTGGAGTCCCTGCTCTCCGCCGTCAACGCGCTGGACGGCGCGGTGCGGTTCGAGATCCTGGCGGGATAAAGGCGATAAAAGCGGGATTGCCCCTTCGATACGGGACCTGTTCCGAAAACGCAGCTTTCTTTACAAAAATCGGTGCTTGTGGTATAAAAAGGGCAGATCGGATATCGAGGCGCACCAATGAGCTATCGGCGGCTCCCTTACGAGGAGTATTTCATCAACACAAGCGAAGATTTCACCCACACCGGGCGGGTCACCTACCCGGTGAAATACGTCGCGGTGAAATACAACACCACCAAAATCGGCAAGCTCCTCGGGATCGCCCACGAGGTCAATTACGAAATGCACTACGAACCGGACCGGGACGTGATCCAGATCCATTTTCAGCGCACCTTCGGCATGATCGACTGGGTCGCCAACGTGTTCGAGTTCGGCAGCCGCTACTACCACGCCATCGAATTCGAGGGCGAACCCCTGCAGCTCAGGGTCCACCACGGCTGGGGGAACATGTATCTGGCCATCAAGCATGAGATCCGGGAGAAGTGGGCCCAGCTCCACGACGAACACCCGGAGGCGGCCACGGAAATTTTGGGTTGGTCGTTGGGCTCCGCCATCGCCTGCCTGTGCTGTCAGGACCTCAACTACAACTTCGGCATCCGGCCCTATCTCTATACCTTCGGCAGCGTGCGGCCCTTCAAGTGCACGCCCCTGAACCGGAGGCGGATGCAGCGATACCTGGCCACCCTGTATACAGACTGCTCCAACTTCGCCGATATCAACGATCTCATCTCCTATATGCCGCCGTTTCGCGGGTTCACCATGATCCACCGGGTCAAGCTGGGCACGGACCAGAAGCGCTCCTTCTTCCGGCTGATCCATCCCCTCCGCTACCACGTCCACTACGATTTGCCGGAGCTGTATCGGAAGCTGGCCGGGAAAACGGCGGAAGAAACGGGCGGCGGGCAGGAAGTGAAGGAGGCAGGCAAAAACGCATGAAGCGAACGCCTATCGATGAGCGAGAGCTCCCGGACTACACCCGGGGCGAAGAAGTCATGAACATGGTCACCCATATCGTGGGCGGCGGGATCGGAGTCCTGGTACTGATTGCCGGCATCATTCTTTCCGCCCGCAAGGGCGACGCCTGGGGCGTGGTGAGCTCTGTGATCTACGGGCTCACCATGATCTGGCTCTACACCATGAGCAGCGTCTATCACGGGCTCAGACCCGGACGGGCCAAGAAAGTGATGCAGGTGCTGGACCACTGCACCATCTACGCCCTGATCGCGGGCACCTACACGCCCATTCTGCTGGCAGGCATCCGGCCCCTCCACCCCGTCCTCGCCTGGGTGTGCTTCGGCATCGAATGGGGTCTCCTGGCCCTGGCCACCACTTTGACCGCCATCGACCTGAAGAAATACACCGTCCTGTCCATGGTCTGCTATATCGGCATGGGCTGGATGATCATCCTTGCTTTGCCCCAGACCGTTGAGGCCATGACCCAAGCCGGCTTCTATTGGCTTCTTTCGGGCGGCGTCGCCTACACCCTGGGCGCGATCCTCTACGGCATCGGCAGCAGGCGCCGCTGGTTCCACTCCGTTTTCCATATATTCGTGCTCCTGGGCAGCGTCCTGCAGGCGATAGCGATATTGTGGTATGTGCTGAAATAGTCTTATACACCTGGGGAGATTCTCACACTCGCTCACGCTCGCTCAGGGTTCGGCTCTCAGGCCACACTGTGGCCTGATTCACTACCGAACCCAGTTCGAATCTCCCTGGGCTGCGCCGAATAACAAAACAGACACCCCGGTGGGATGTCTGTTTTCTTGGCGCGCCCAGGGAGATTCGAACTCTCGACCTACCGGTTCGTAGCCGGGCACTCTATCCGCTGAGCTACGGGCGCATGTTTCGTTCCGGGTCGACCCGGAACGCTTATTTATTGTAGCCATCTGAAGCCGAAATGTCAAGAGGAAAAACAGGAATTTCGGCCGGAAAAAATCGTCGGATCAGACGGGGCGGTCCTCGGTCTGGTTGATGACCATGGCGATGCCGGCGTTCTTGATCATTCGGGAGCACATGACGCAGGGTTCCGCCTTCGTGAGGGGCTTGCCGTTCTCGAAGCCGAAGAGGTACAACGTAGAGCCCAGCATCTCGTTGCGGCTGGCGGAGATGATGGCGTTGCACTCGGCGTGGACGGCCACACACTTCTCGTACTGCTCCCCGTGGGGGATGCCGTGGGCCTCCCGCCAGCACACGCCCACGTCGCAGCAGTTTTCGTCGCCCCGGGGCGCACCGTTGTAGCCGGTGGCCACGATCTCGTCGTTCTTCACGATGACGGCCCCGTACTGCCGCCGAAGGCAGGTTGACCGCCGCGCCACCTCCGCCGCGATGTCCAGATAGTATTGCCGCTTGCTGACCCGTTCCATAGCGAATCCTCCAAAGGTGTTTTATTTAGTATAGCACAAGCCGTCGATCCGTGACAACAGCTTTTACCGCTTCTGCCCTTTGATCAGGTTCTTGTAGAGGCGGACGGCGCCGGGGAGGCAGTTGTATTCGATGTTCTCGTTGGGGGCGTGCATGGAGGCCATCTGCTCGGGGCCGTAGATCACGGGGGCGAAGCGGACGCAGTTTTGGAAGTACCGCTGATAGAAGCGGGCGTCGGTGGCGCCGGTGACCACGTAGGGGATGGCGGGCAGGCCCGGGAAGGTCTCTTTTATGGCGGCCTCCACCGATCGGAACGCCTCGCCCTGGATGTCGCAGGAGGGCGAGAAGTCGTCGCTGTGGACCACGGTCATCTCAAGGTCGTGCTTTTTCGCCAGCTTCTCCAGAATAGCCAACGTCTCCTTCTCGCCCTGGTGGGGAATGTAGCGGATGTTGGCGCTGACGGTGGCGGACCGAGGCAGGACGTTGAAGGCGTCGGAGCCGGAGGACATGGTGAAGGCCACGGTGGTCCTGAGCATGGCGGCGGCGGTGGGACTGATGGCGGGCAGGGCGATCTTCAGCAGGGGCCCGAAGAGCCACAGGTTCCCCAGCAGCAGCTTCAGGGGGAAGGAGCCGTAGGCGGAGAGGCGGCTGAACATGGCGGACACCTCAGGCAGCAGCTTCTTCCGGAAGGGGTATTTGTTCACGTCCCGCACGAAGGCGGAGAGCCGGTCGATGGGGGTATTTTTCCCCGGGGCGCTGGCGTGGCCGCCCTTGCCGCGGGCGGTGAAGGTCACGTCGGCGCAGCCCTTCTCGAAGACGCCCATCATGGCGAAGTTCCCGGGGATGCCGCCGATGGGCTCCCGGATGATGCCGCCGCCCTCGTCCATGACCAGGAACAGGTCCACGCCCCGGCGGCGGATCTCCT
>CAMHDC010000076.1 GCA_946183765.1 uncultured Clostridia bacterium
CCGATTTCTCCGAGAGCAAGGATCGGAAGATCTTCGAGCGGGAGAAGCTGCGGCTGAGCCTGTCCCTCGCCGCCATGGACGCCCGGGAAGGGCGGCTGCGGCTGTTCATGCTCCACTACCCGCCCTTCAACGAGAAGGGGGAGCCCACGGAGTTTGCCAATCTCCTGGTGGGGCGTGCCGATCACTGCGTTTACGGGCACCTGCACGGGCGCTCCTGTTTGGGGGGGTTCGAGGGAGCGTATGAAGGAACGGCGTATACCCTGGTCTCGGCGGACCATCTCAAATTCGTGCCCCGGCTGATCGCAGAATTATAATCAGAAAGCGCACATACACTGAGCCTGTGAAGAACAGGCTTTTTGTTTTGCTTTTGGGGCTGCTGCTGGGCTGCGGCAAAGCCGCTGCCGCCCCCGAACGGGAACCGCTGCCCACCCCGGGTCAGTGGTACGTGATCCTGGACGCGGGGCACGGCGGCTTCGACGCCGGGGCGTCCGGGCCGGACACGGGCGTGAAGGAGAGCGATCTGAATCTGCAGGTGGCCCTGCTGGTCCAGGAAGCTCTGGAGGACGCCGGGGTGCGGGTGCTCATGACCCGGACCGACGCAGGCGCTTTAGGGGACACTAAAAGAGAGGACATGGCCCGGCGGGGGCAGCTCCTTTCGATCGAGGGCGCGGATGCGGCGGTATCCATCCACATGAACAAGTTCACCGACCGGAAGGTCCGGGGGCCTATGGTCTTCTATCAGGCGGGCGCGGAAGCCGGGCAGGCGCTGGCCGCCGCCGTCATAGACAGCCTCACCGACGCCCTGGACCTTTCCCCCCGGCTCCCGAACCCCGGCAACAACTTCGTGACACGGGTGCCGCCCTGCCCCGCCGTGCTGGTGGAGTGCGGGTTTTTGAGCCACCCCCAGGAGGAACTTCTGCTGCAGGAGCCGGAATATCAACGGGCGATAGCGGAAGCTATCGCCCGGGGGGTGCTGTCGTTTTTGGAGGAGAAAGAAAGTGCCGCGGCAGCGCCATGACCCCTTTCGTGCTTTTCTCAAATCATTTCATCAATTTCTGCGCCGTTTTATCCAAGAATGGGCAGAGGGGCAAAGATAGGATCAGCACGGCGGCATCGGCCACGAAGGCGTAGACGTTCATGCCCGCCCGGACCAGGAACGGCTGGGACTTGATGAGGCTGTCAACAAGGGACTTGACGCCTAAAATCCCGATGGCAGTAAACAAGACTGCTGCTATCACCCACAGGCTGTATCGGAGCCATTGAGGCTTCGTTCCCTTGGTGGTCTTGAACGTGAGCCCCAACCCCAGGCCGATGACCACGTTCCCCAGCGCCCACCCAGGCATACCGCGAAGCCCGCTGGTCAGCAGGCAGTAGAGCACCACACCTAAAGCGCCCACAGCGGTGCCGCTCAGGGTGCCGAAGCTGTAGCAGTATACGGCCATGGCCACGTATCCAAGACATAGATAATAGTTCTGGAACACGGGTACCTGTACGCACAGGGCCAGCACCACGAACAGGGCGATGCCGATAGCGGTAGCGGTCAGCTTTTTAAGATTATGATTCATAGCGAACTCCTTCTTTCCCAATATATCAAGACGTTTTAACAGGTTTATCTTCAGTACAGGTCCTTCTTTTCAACGAGCCGAATCACGACAGCTACGGTATAATGCGGGCGCGAACCTTATCGCCTCGTTCTGCGTTTAGTTTTCCGCCAGGGCCGCGTTACGGTAGGCGGGATCGTCGGTGACCTCGCGGATGAGGCGGAGCTTGGGCGGCAGTACCACGGGGGCATGCTCGTCGGAGAGCTCGATCTCGCAGATGGCCCTGTCGGTCCAGAAGGGGAACAGGTCGATCTCGAAGTACTGACCTTGATGGATCAGGCGATAGCGGGTCTTGCGGATGGTGCGCTTGTTGGGGTCCGCGTTCATGAGGCGGTTGAGATACTCCTTTTGGGTGAGCCGGCGCTCGATCTCCACCCGCTTCAAATCGTTCACAGGCGTTTTCACGGTCTCGTAGTAGGTATAGTAGCCGTCGGAGCCCTGCTGCCGGACGCGCACCTCCTCCCCGGGATTGGACAGAAGGTACGTCTGGCTGATGTCCACCCGGCGGCAGTTGGGCTGGTTCTCCAGCCATTCTACGTCCGGATACTCGATGAGGAATTTGCGCTCTATCTCCAGGGGCACCGGCTCGCCCAGGAAGGAGAGGATCTCCCGCAGCAGATGCTCCAGCTTGCTCTCGAAGGAGGTGCCGTTGGCGATGATCCGCAAATGGGGATGGCCCGTCCAGGCGGCGATGATCCGATCGTCCAGAGCCGCAGCCTGCTCCGGCGTCTCGTACCGGGCGGCGTTGTTGGCCAGGGAGTAGGCTTCAATGGCCCCCTTGGCGGCGGTGACCAGATGGAAGACGGCGTCATATCGATCCCGCAGCTCCGGCACGCTGGTGTTCATCTCCCGGCACAGCTGGGAAAACTCCTCATCGGTCATATACCCCTTGTTGTCCATGGCGCCCCGGTCGCAGACGATCAACACCTTGTCCGCGGGCATGGTCCGGGCGCCCCGCTCGAACAGCCGCTCCTTGGTGAGCTGCAGCTCCATCTGGCAGCGCTGGTAATCCAGGTTCGTCCCGCAGCCCCAGGGGGTCAGGCCGCCGCCGATAAGCTCCGTGGCGGTCTCGGGGACGAACAGCACCGTATAGCCCTTTTGGGGCAAATTGTTGGCGATCCAGCTCAGCGCCGTGGTCTTGCCCGCGCAGGGGCCGCCGGTGATGACGATCTTCCGGATGGTCATGGATCTCTTCTCCTCTCTTTTGCGGTGCCTTTTCCCTCCGGCAAAGGCACAACTGCTTCACTCATTCCTTCAGCAGGATTCCGTCATGATGTCCAAAATCTCCCGGTCCGTGTCGCGCATGCCCTCCCGGGCCATGCGGCCTACGGTGCGGATGGTGTTGTCCACGCCCTTCTTGACGATGCCCTCGCCGGAATAAAACTGATTCTTGCCGTGAATGTACATTTCATAGCCCATGAGCCCCGCCTCCACGGCCATGGCGATCTTCCCGGCGCAAGAGGGCTTGGCCCCGTCGCAGACCATGCCGGAGAGGATGGCCAGGGTGTTCACGATGGTGTGGGCGATGACCTCGTATCCGTCCCCGTGGAGATAGGCGATGCCCGCCGCCGCCCCGCAGCCCGCGCTGACCGCCCCGCAGAAGGCGGAGAGGCGGCCGATGCTGGTCTTCTGGTGGATGGTCACCAGGTTCGACACCACCAGCGCCCTGAGCAGCTTTTCCCGGCCCGCGTTCAGGGCTTTGGCATACTCGATGACCGGGAGGCTGGCCGTCATGCCCTGGTTCCCACTGCCGGATACGATGACCACGGGCATCTCGCAGCCGCTCATGCGCGCGTCGGACCCCGCCGCCGCCGCGGCCTTGGCCCGGACCCGCACGCCGTCCCCCTGGGCTTCGATCAGGGTCTGCCCGATGCGGGCGCCCCAATCGTGGGTCAGCCCCTCCCGGGAGATGGCGGTATTGTAGGCGATCTGCCGATCCAGCACCACCTCCACGTCGAACAGGTCCACATGATCCGCGAAGTCCACGATCCGCTCCACGGACAAAAGGCCGTACTCCGGCCCGTCGCCGGATTCGGTCTGCTCTGCGCACGGCCCTTCCTGGGCGAAGAGGCAGCGGCCGTTTTTCTCGATGCGGGTGATGTTGGTATGAAAGTCCTCGATGACCACCCGGGCGCTGTCCCCACCGGTCCAGACGGTGACGGCGATATAGAAGACCTTGTCCCCCGGATAGGGGACCACCTCAATGGTATGGCTGTCCCGATAGGCGCGGATGGCATCCCTGTCCTTTTCAGCCACGTGGGAGATGACCTGCAGCTGTACGTCCGGGTCTCCGGCTACCAGGCCCGCCGCCGCCGCGGCCTCGATGCCCCGCATGTACCCGGTGTTGGGCACCACCACGCTCTTCACGTTCTTGATGATGTTCCCGCTGCATTCCACCCGGCACCTGTCCGGCAGCGCGCCCAGGGCCTGCCGCGCTTTGGCCGCCCCGTAGGCGATGGCGATGGGCTCCGTGCAGCCCGTGGCGGGGATCAGCTCCGCCTCCAGTATGCGAATATACGCGCCGTAGGCGGGATCGGTCCGATCGAACATAGCGCCCTCCTCTCGCTTCACCACATGAAACAGGAGAGGGGTCACCTCTCCTGCACTAAAGATTTGCTTATCCGACTACCTTGAAGCCGATGCTCTCCACAGCCTTTTTGATGGCGTCCAAGGGCAGGTCCTCCTTCAGGACCAGCTCCACGGCCTTGGTCACGTGGTCCGCCTTGCAGCTGGCCACCTGGGGCAGGGCCTCCAGGACCCGCTGGAGCCGGGCGGAGCAGCCGCCGCACTTCATGCCGTCTACGATCAGGTTCAGCGTCTTCATATGTCTTTCCTCCGTTGCTTTTGTGATTCTATTGTACTCTCTCAGGACCGCCCGTGTCAATCCACGCCGTCCACGATGTAGCCGATGGCCTCCACCGCTTGGGTGAGCGCCTCGTCGCTGACCTCGCCCGTCAAGATGACCCTGGCCGTGCCCGCCTCATGGCTGGCCGCAGCCTCCCGGACCCCGGGCACCTTCTCGAGAGCCCCCTTTACGGCGGCCTCGCAGTGCTCGCACATCATGCCGGTGATACGAACGGTCTTCTCGGTGAAGGCCGGTTCCGCCACCGTGATGGGCTCCTGGGGCAGCTCCACGGGATGCTTCTTTCGCCGGTCCCTTTTGCCGTCATACATCTTGAACAGGTTCAGCCGCAGGGCGTTGGTGACCACGCAGAAGCTGGAAAGGCTCATGGCCGCGGCACCGAACATGGGATCCAGCGACACGCCCCGAATGAGGCCCGCCGCGATGGGGATGCCGATGCAGTTATAGAAGAAGGCCCAGAACAGGTTCTCCCGGATGTTCCACAAAGTAGCCCGGCTCAGGCGGATGGCCGCCGGCACGTCCCTCAGGCTGTTTTTCATGAGCACCACGTCCGCCGCGTCCATGGCCACGTCCGTGCCCGCGCCGATGGCGATGCCCATGTCCGCCCGGGTGAGGGCCGGGGCGTCGTTGATGCCGTCGCCCACCATGGCCACCCGCCCCAGCTCCTTCAGCTCCCGGACCACCTTTTCCTTGCCGTCAGGAAGGACGCCCGCGATGACTTTGTCCACGCCCGCCTGATCGCCGATGGCCTGGGCCGTACGGGCGTTGTCGCCGGTGAGCATGACCACCCGTATGCCCATGTTCTGCAGCTCCTTCACCGCCTGGGCGCTGTCTGCCTTCATCACGTCCGCCACGGCGACGACGCCCAGAAGACGATCGTTTTTCCCGAAGAACAGGGGCGTCTTGCCCTGCTCCGCCAAAGCTTCCGCCGCCTTGCGAACGTCTTCCGGCACGGGGCAGCGGCTTGCGATAAAGGCCAGGTTCCCGCCGGACAGGGTCGCCCCGTCCAGCTTGGCGGTGAGGCCGTTGCCGGGCAGCGCTGCAAAGTCGCTGACCTCCGCCGCCGCCAGCCCCAGCTCGTCCCCTTTCTGCAGGACGGCCTTGGCCAGGGGGTGCTCACTCTTCTTCTCCAGCGCGTAGGCCAGGGTCAAAAGCTCAGTTTCCTGAACACCCTCGGCCGGAACGATATCCGTCACCTTGGGCTCGCCGGTGGTGATGGTGCCGGTTTTGTCGAGAACCACGATGTCCGTCTTCCCCGTCTGCTCCAGGGATACGGCGTTCTTGAACAGGATGCCGTTCTTGGCACCCTTGCCGTTGCCCACCATGATGGCCACCGGGGTAGCGAGGCCCATGGCGCAGGGGCAGGAGATGACCAACACGGTGATGGCCCGGCTCAGGGCGAAGCTGAAGGGCCGCCCCAGGGCCAGCCAAATCACGAAGATGACCGCCGCGATGCCGAGGATGGCGGGCACGAACACGCCGGAGACCTTGTCAGCCACCTTGGCGATGGGCGCCTTGGTGGCGGCCGCGTCGCTGACCATGTGGATGATCTGGCTCAAGGTGGTGTCCTCGCCCACCCGGGTGGCCCGGCAGCGCAGGAACCCCGACTGGTTCATCGTGGCGGCGGAGACGCTGTCGCCCTCGCTTTTGTCCACGGGGATGCTTTCGCCCGTGAGAGCCGCCTCGTTCACGGCGCTGTGGCCCTCCAAAATGACGCCGTCCACAGGAATGTTCTCCCCGGGGCGCACCACGAAGATATCGCCCGTCTGGACCTCCTCGATGGGTACCTCCACCTCCTGACCGTCCCGGACCGCCACGGCGGTCTTGGGGGCCAGCTTCATAAGGCTCTTCAGCGCGTCGGTGGTCTTTCCCTTGGACCGAGCCTCCAGCATCTTGCCCACGGTGATGAGGGTCAGGATCATGGCGGCGGACTCAAAGTAAAAGCTGTGCATGAGGGCCATGGTCCTCTCCCCGTCGCCCTTTGCTGCGGCGTCGGTCATGAGGAACAGGATCACCACGCTGTAAGCGAAGGAGACGCCGGACCCCATGGCCACCAGGGTGTCCATGTTGGGCGCGCCGTGGCGAAGGCTGGTGAAGCCGCTGACGAAAAACTTCTTGTTGATGAGCAGGATGACGGCGGA
>CAMHDC010000077.1 GCA_946183765.1 uncultured Clostridia bacterium
GTGCTCATGACCGGGGACATCGTGGACAACCGGAACACCCAGCGGCACTGGGACAACGCCAAGGCCGCCATCGGCCTCATCGAGGGCAGGCTCCCCCTGTGGTGCGTGGCGGGGAACCACGACGTGGGAGCCACCAAGATAGATTACGGGCCCTTCCTGGCCTGCGGGTTCTGCGCCGCCGACGAGGGGGACCAGCTCTATAAGGACGGGGTCTGCTGGTACGACACCTTTACGGCGGCGGGTGAGGAGATCCTGCTGCTGGGCATTGGCTGGCAAACCGGCGAGGACTATCTCCCCTGGGCCAGGACGGTGCTGACGGATCATCCGGATCTGCCGGCCATACTGCTGGTCCACAGCTTTCTCACGGACAAGGGCGGTCTCACCGCCATGGGCAAGACCCTGGAACGGGAGCTGCTTTCCGTCTGCCCCAATGTGAAGCTGGTCCTCTGCGGCCACAACGACGGCTCCGTCCGCTGGGAGAAGGCGTACGAGGACGGCCACAGGGTGAACGCCCTCATGTACAACTTCCAGGACGACAAGAAGTACGGGCTGGGATACCTGCGGATCCTGACCTTCGACCCCCTGGATAGGTCCGTCCACGTGACCACCTACTCCCCGTGGTTCGACGATTACGACTACCAGAAGGATACGGCAAAGGATACCTTCATCCTGGAAAACGCCTGGTGACATGGGAAAAGGACGCCCCGTACGGGACGTCCTTTCAACCTTTTGGATTTCTTTACGCCTTCCTGCCGAGGGCGTCGGGGGCGGCAAGGCCCGCCTTATGGACCATGAGCGCCCCGACGAGGAGCAGCCCCTGGCCCAGGGTGTTGACGCTTTGGGCGATCCAGTGCATGGACGCCTGGGCGAAGTCGCGGCTGGAGAGGTAGCCCATCATCATGGAGAACACGAAGGCCACGATGAACAGGGGGACGGCGGCCTTCTTCACCTTGCTGGCGATCCAGACCAGGCCCGCCGACGCGCCCAGGTTCCCCAGCACCGTCAGCATGACCCAGACCATGGTGAGGGAACGGGCGCTCCTGCGCTTGCCGTACATGAGGGCCAGCATGCCCACCGCCATGAGCAGGAAGCCTATGGACTGGGTGGGGAAAAAGCCCTTGTTGAACAGCTCTACCGGCGCGGCGCCGACGGCGTTCTGCATCTTCCACACCGCCTTGAGCAGACCCGCCAGGAACACCAGACAGGCACCCAGGGGCAGCAGCACGCCGGAGCAAAGGTCCAGCTTGTTCTGTAGATCCTTATACAGGATCAACCAGGCCGCCCCGAAGAGCAGCACCGGTACGAAATCCATCAACGCCATGGGGACGGTCATCTCGATAGCCTCCTTATCCCTTGGGATCGATCAGTCCCGGTAGACCTTCATGGAATGGAACTGCTTGGTGAAGGGGAACAGCAGGGGGACCGTGTCGGAGTACTTCTGATAGGCAGGGTCCAGGCCGTAGGTCTTCTCGTGCCGCAGCTCCAGGCGGCTGGCGGAGTTGTACATGACGTAGGTGATGAGGATCAGGGCGATGATCACGATGATCCACTGCTTGCCCTGGACCGCGCCGATGCCGGACACGGTGACGCCCACCCAGAAGAGGACTTCGCTGAAGTAGTTGGGGCAGCGTACGATCTTATAGAGGCCCGTGTCGCAGAACCGCTTGGGGTTCACCTTCTTGGCGGCGGACTTCTGCCTGTCCGCGGTGGCCTCGCCCACGATGGCCAGGGCCATGATCACGATGCCGACCCACGCCCACAGGTTGTCCTTGGCCTGGTTGATGTACCGATAGGTCAGCGCGGAGGTCTGGGCGGTGTACATGAACATGGAGTAGACCCACATGAACGCCGATACGGGGATGGGCATGGCCTTGGTGGAGCCGGTGCTCTCCAGCGTCTTCTTATAGGCGGCGTTGGTCAGCTCCCGCTTGAGGATATAGCCGCCCAGCCGGTAGCCGTAGACGGCGAACAGGGCCGCCATGATGCCCCGGGCGGGGGTCAGGTTCTTGGTGACGAGGCCGAAGATCAGCAGATACGCGCCGATGCACATGACCGCGAAACCGTAGCCCACGGACATGAACCAAACGAACTCCTTGAAGCCCATGCAGCAGCCGATGGCCGCCACGATGATGACGCTCCACATGAACAGGGGCCACACCTGGCCGATGTATTCAGGCAACAGCTGGAACATGCTTATTTCCTCCCAAAGTACTCTTTGATGTATTCCGCGAAGGAACCTTCGCCGGTGACGTCCTTGCCCACCAGGTCATGGGAAAGCGTCCACTTGGAGAAGAGGATGATGTCGTGCTTGCCGGCCTTCTTGATGGCGGGCAGGTTCGCGAGGAGCCCGAACATCCAGATGGGGCTGTCCTTGATGACGCAGGGCTTGCCGGCCGCGCGGAAGCACATCTTGGCCATCTCCTCGTAGGTGTAGGTCTCCTTGCCGCCCACCTCATAGAGCTTGTTGGTGTCCAGCATGTGGTCGTAGATGAACTTGGCGAAGTCGGGGCAGTCCACCACGTTGGCCTTCACGCCGTGATAGCCCTTGAGGAGCTGCATCTCGCCCTTGTCCACGTAGGGCTTGAACACCTTGGCAATGTCGTAGAAGTAACCCGTGGGCCGGTAGATGACGTACTCCATGTCGCCCTTTTTGATCTCGTTCTCCAGCATGAACTTGGCGTGGAGCATGGGCACCTTCTCGGCGCCGGGCTGATCGCAGGCGATGACGGAGATGTAGTTGAACTTCTTGACGCCGGCGGCCTTGGCCTCGTTGTAGAGGTTCAGATTGCCCCGGTAGTCGATGTCGTAGGACGTAAATTTGGTGGACGCGGTGGTGAGGCCCATGGTGGTGATGACCACGTCTACCCCGTCGCAGATGCCCTTGAGGGTCTCCGGGTTGGTGGCGTCGATGGCCGTAAAGGTGTACTTCCCTTCGAGACCGTTCTCCGGACGCTCCTTCAGATCGGCGGCGACGACCTCGCAGCCGTTGCCCGTCAGCACCTTCAGGATCTCAAAGCCCAGGTTGCCGAATGCGCCTGCCAATAATACCTTCATTCTTCTATCCTCCTTGTTTTTATATCTATATTGTTTATCCGAACAAAACTTCCCTGAACAGCACGCCGGTCTTCTCCGGTCCCCAGACCTTGAGGAAGGCGTCGGTGGCGGGGCCGCCGTGATTGAGGAGGCCGTCCCGATAGGCGTCGGCCCTCCCCTTCTTGGCCGCGGGGTCGCAGCAGCGGGCATCCTTCAACAGGTTCAGATACGCCTCGCCGAACTGAGCCATGAGCTCGTCCAGCCGTCCCTCCTGACCGGCTGCGGCACACTTGGTCACGGAGGCGCCGTACCGGATGTCGTCGTACCAGCAGGGCTTGCCGGGGATGTCCGCGATGTCGGCGAACCCGTCCCGGATGGCGGCGAAGGGCGCTTCGTTCCGCTTCGCGTCCAGGAGCGTGTCGTAGAGCTCCATGTACAGCATCTTCTTCCCGGGCAGGGAGATGATATCCAGGTTGAACAGAGGCGCGTCGATCTCGATGGGATTCACGATGAGGGAGGTCATGCCCATGGCGCCGCCCATGCCGGAAGCCTCCATCAGGGACACCTGCCCCAGGCCTTCGGCTTTCCAGCCCTTGGTGACGAAATCCATGCCCGCCAGATTGAAGCTGTCGAACTCGGGGGCTTCGCAGCGGGTCAGGGGATAGATCTCTCCGATCTCTTTGAGCAATTTGTCCGTCATGGCTTTTCTCCTCATCTGTCCACGATCTGCCGCACGTCGTAGCCCTGCTTCACGAAGTCGGTGTCGTACATCTCGAAACGATAGGGGACCACCCGGACCACGGCCACCTCCACCGCGGCAGCTTTCAGCACGTCGTAGGGGATGCCCTTGAAGGCCAGGAGCTTTTTGAACTCGTCGGAGGTGTTGCTGTAGAACTCCGCCTTGCCCATGATCTGCAGGCCGTGGGAGTCCTTGGGGTTGCCGTAGTACTCGAAGATGGCCATGCCCACGTTCCGGTTCTTCTCAAGGCCGATGAACTTGCTGCCGCCCTCGCTGACGAACCAGAAGCAGCCGTCCATGTAGGTGTACTCGATGGGGGTGCAGCGGATGTAGTCGCCATAGCCCGTGGCGAAACCGCAGGTGTTGTGCGCCTTGATGAAGCCCTCGATATGGGCCCAGGCCGCGTCCCGGTCCATGTGCTTAGCCGTTTTCTGCTGCTCGATCCAGAAATTCTGGAAATGGTGGAAATCCGGAGTGAATTCGCTCATGGCTTATTTTCCTTTCTCCTTGCTGCGCTTGTCGTTGATGATCTCCATCTCCTTCACGTCGATGACCTTCACGCCGTTCTCCTCGGCCCATTTGACGCAGCCTTTGAGGGCCGTGGGCAGGAAGACCCGGGGCACCTTGACCAGCTTTTCCAGGGCCGCGTCGGTGAACTGGACGTCGGTCTGGAGCCGATCGGCGGCGTAGCGCACGCTGGCCACGGTGGTCTGGCGCTGGGGCAGGAGCTCCGGCAGGAGCCGGCGGTGCTTGTGGTACCAGAAGTTCTTGGAATCCCGATAGCCGTAGTCCACGGGCAGATGGGGGAAGTCCCCGGACTTGACGCCGTTGATGATGGCGTTGCGATACCGCTCCTTCATGAGGATCTTGTCGATCTTCAGCACGAAGTGGGCGCCGTAGGGGGTGGTGATGCCGTTGAAGTCGTGATACTTCTCCAGCTCGTAGTGGTCCATGCCCTCGGGGATGGGCTGGTCGTCCTGGGCGTTGTCCAGGGTGTCCACCCAGGTGCATTCCACGGCCTGGACCGCCTCGGTGATGACCTGGGGATAGACGCCGTTCGGGTCCTCGGCCTTTCTGAGGCCGTCCTCCAGATGGAAGCGGAAGTTCTTCATCTTCTCGGCGGGGGTGTCCCCGGGCCAGCCAAGACGCACCATCTCCTTGAAGGTCTTGCGGTCGTCCGGCAGGAAGTTGATGACGCACTTCTTGTGCTTGATCAGGTTCTGGGCGGTGTTGGAGGAGTTGCGGCACTCCAGCATGAAGGCGTAGAAGGGCTTGCCCGCCACGTAGAAGGGGGCGAGCAGGGAGTAAGGCCCGCAGGTGGTCTTCCCGTCGTCGGTGAGGGTGCTCACCAGCACCGCCGGCATGGGATAGAACAGAGACGTTTGATAGAAGTTATCGACGATACGCAGCTCCTGGAATGTGGACATTCGCTATAGTTCCTCCTTGTTTGCTGTTTATAGGGCGCAGGGGCCCACGCCCCCGCGGATAAACGAAACGAGATCCTCCGGCCCCACCTCGGGGTGCTGGCTGGCGGCCAATATGAGCTCGGAGAGCAGGATCAGCCGCCCCTCCTCCGGCGCGTCGCCGAAGCGGGCGAAGAGGGCGGACAGCTGCCCCTCGATCTGGGACAAAAGCTGCCGGTGCCTGGTCCGGAACATGCTTCCGAAGCCCTCCCCCGTGGGGTAGGACGCCCACACGGCCTCATAGACCCGGCTGAAGGAGCGCATGGCCTCGTAGAGGCAGCGGACGCCCGCCTCGACGCCGGGGGCCTGGGCGATCCTCTCCCCCGCCTTTTTGAGCTCCGCCTGCCAGTCCTGGGCCATGACGGCGGCCATGAGGCTTTCCTTGTCCCGATAATAGTTGTAGATGGTGCCCACGGCGATGCCGCAGTCCTCCGCGATGCCCCGGGCAGAAAAAGAGGACAGGTCTCCCCCCAGCAGCCGTTTTCGGGCCGCGCAGAGGATCCTGTTCTCCAAATCTTCGATGATCTTAGGCATAGCCGTCCCTCTTTTATGAACACATTCATAATAAATCCCGGGGGACGATTTGTCAAGGCGCCGGATCCGATCCGGCGCCTGTTTCCCGCGATTATTCAGAGGCGAAAGGACGCTCAGCCTACCGTTCGAACCATTTCAGCAGCCGACGCTTCCTTTTGCCGGCGTCGCCGGAATAGGGATGCTCCCGCAGGGACAGATTGAACCGGGTCCTGCCCAGGAGCACGGTCTGGGGGTGGGTGAACTCCCGGAACCCCCATTCCCCGTGATAGGCGCCCATGCCGGAGTGGCCGGTGCCGTTGAAGGGCACGCCCTTCACCATCATGTGGATGCACACCTCGTTGATGCAGCCGCCGCCGTACTGCTGGGTGGTCATGACGGATCGGGCCCAGGCTTTGTCGCGGGTGAAGATGTACATCGCCAGGGGATGCTCCCTCTTTGCGATCACGTCCAGCAGGGCGTCCGTCTCGCTGTCCCTGAAGGGGACCACCGGCAGCAGCGGACAGAAGAGCTCCTGCTGCACGATGTCCTCATCCATGCCCACCGGATAAAGGACCGTGGGGGCAAAGCGGAGGGCTTCCCTGTCCCCGACGCCGCCGAAGATCAGCCTGTCCCGGTACTGTTCGGTGAAGCGGACGCACTTGTCGTACACCGCCGGGGTGATGAGCTTGGGATAGTCCGGGTTCTGCTCCGGCTTCTCGCCGATCTGCCGAACGAAGGCC